>CAMBTF010000230.1 GCA_945870545.1 Akkermansia muciniphila | reverse complement strand
ATCGGCCGGGAGCTGAATCTCGCCTGCGCCACGCACACTGACATCAACCATCAACTGATGCAGTTTTACAATGTGACTGATAAAAAGCAGGACAACAAGGTGGATGGTTTCTTTGTCTCCACCGGTGACTCCGAAGCGGGCGTCGAGACGAACGATGCCCCTATCATCCGCCTCGTCCAACAAACGCTTACCGAAGCATTTCGCCTGAGAGCCTCAGATATCCACATCGAACCCCTGGAAACATCCGTCAGGATCCGCTACCGCCTCGACGGCAAACTTATCCACGTAGACACTCACCCAAAGAAACTGCTCCCGGCCATCGTCGCCCGCCTCAAGGTGATGAGCGGCAGTATGTCCATCGCGGAAAAACGCCTTCCGCAGGACGGGCGCATCCAGCTCAAGATGGGCGATAAGGAGGTCGATCTCCGTGTTTCGTCCGTCCCCTCCAACCATGGCGAATCCATTGTCATGCGGATACTGGACAAAACCGCCCTCCTCCTCGGACTTCCCGAACTCGGTTTCTTTTCCGATGACCAGGCCGAGTTTGAAACCTTGCTGAAACTGCCTGATGGCATCCTTCTCGTGACCGGCCCCACGGGTTCTGGGAAAACCACCACCCTTTATGCCTGCCTGAACGTCATCAACAAGCCGGATAAGAAGATCATCACTGTGGAAGATCCCGTCGAATACGAACTCCCCGGCATCAACCAGGTCATGGTGAAATCGGAGATCGGCATGACTTTCGCCGCCGCACTCCGCGCCATGCTCCGCCAGGCCCCCAACATCATCATGATCGGGGAAATCCGCGATGCGGAGACCGCCAACATCGCCATCAATGCCTCGCTCACCGGACACCTCGTTTTCTCCACCCTCCACACCAACGACGCACCCTCCGCCATCGCCCGTCTCGCCGACATCGGCGTGAAACCCTTCCTGATCGCCTCCGCCGTCCGCGCCGTCCTCGCCCAGCGCCTCGTCCGCAAACTCTGCCCCGAGTGCAAGACACCAGCCGGGCTCAACGACAAGGAGATGCGTGCCCTCAACCTCGACGCCGCCCGCGTCGCCCAGGCTTCCATCTTCGGCCCGGTTGGCTGCACGAAATGCCGCGGCAACGGTTTCCGCGGGCGGATGGGCATCTTCGAGCTTTTCAACATCGATGACGAGGTCCGCGGCATGATCAACGGCGGCCTGACCACCAGCCAACTCCGCCGCCGCGCCCGCGAACTCGGCATGCGCACCCTGCGCGAGGACGGTATCCGCAAAGTCCTATCCGGCCTCACCTCCGGCTCAGAGGTCGTCCACGCCACCATGGGCGATTTCGACTAAAACTTTAAACCCAAAACCCTAAAACCCAATTTTAAGACGAGCGCATACCAGTCATCCCGATCAACTGCGCCTTCCTCTTCATTGAGGTTTAAAGTTTAAAATTTAGAATTTCAAAACCTTTCATGGACAACCGCCAACTCCTAGACCTTTTCCAAGCCCGCAGCCTCATCGACGCCTCCCTGTCGGAGGAGATCCTCGCGGAAATCGATAACAGCGGAAAAAGCGTGCCCGAACTGCTGGCCGATTTCCAAGTCATCCAATCCAAGGAGGACGTCTGGCCGATTGTCGCCTCGGAACTCGGAGCCTCCCTCGTCGATCTGCGCAACTGGACTCCGCCGGACGCGCTTCTTGATCTTGTTCCCGCGGGCACCGCCCGCCTTCACGGAGCCTTCCCGGTAAACTTCGATGACCAAGGCCTCCACCTCGCGCTGGTCGATCCGCTCAATCCCCAGACCGTCGAGGATCTGCGCTTCGCCCTAGGCCGCGAGATCGTTGTCGTCGTCGCACCCGATTACCTCGTCGAGGCCAAAATCAACGAATGCTACGGCGGCGAGGGAAAAGCGATGGGAGACATCCTCGCCCAACTTGATAACAACACAGAGAATTTCGACGAAGCCAACGCCGAGGCCGAGGCAAACTCCGCCCCGATCATCCGCTACGTCGATCTCGTCCTTTACCAGGCCATCAAGGAAAAAGCATCGGACATCCACTTCGAGCCTTTTGAGAAGGACTTCAAGATCCGCTACCGGGTCGATGGAGCTCTGTATGAAATGGCGCCGCCGCCCGCGCACCTGGCCTTGCCGATCCTTTCCCGCGTAAAGGTCATGGCGAACCTCAACATCGCCGAGCGCCGCGTTCCACAGGACGGACGTATCGTGAAACAAATCGGAGAAAAACAGGTGGACATGCGGGTCTCCACCCTCCCCACCCACCACGGAGAGTCCATCGTGCTCCGCGTCCTCGACCGCTCCTCGGTCAACCTCTCCCTGGAGAACCTCGGCCTCCCCACGGCCATCTACGACTACATCAGCGAGACCATCGAGAAGCCGAACGGGATCTTCATCGTCACCGGCCCCACCGGCGCGGGCAAAACAACTACACTCTATGCGGGCCTGCGCCGCATCAATACCATCGATGCAAAGCTCCTCACCGCCGAGGACCCCGTGGAATACGACATCGACGGCATCATCCAGATCCCCATCAACGAGGCCATCGGCCTCGATTTCCCGCGCATCCTCCGCGCCTTCCTCCGCCAGGATCCGGACCGCATCATGATCGGGGAAATGCGCGACAAGGAGACCGCCACCATCGCCATCCAGGCCGCACTGACGGGCCACCTTGTCCTTTCCACCCTACACACCAACGACGCGCCGGGCGCCGTCACCCGCCTCATCGACATGGGTTGCGAGCCGTTCCTTGTGGCCGCCTCGCTGGAGGGAGTTCTCGGCCAGCGCCTCGTCCGCACGATTTGTGTGGAATGCAAATCACCCTACGAGCCGAACGAGGCGATCCTCTCCCAGCTCGGCATCTCACCCCACGAACTCGGCGACAAGCAGTTCTTCACCGGCGCAGGCTGCGAGGTCTGCGGCCAATCCGGATACCGCGGCCGCGCCGGACTTTACGAGCTGCTCAACATCACCGAACCCATCCGCGAACTCATCACCAACCGCGCACCGAGCGTCGTCATCAAGCAAAAGGCCATTGAGCTCGGCATGAACACTCTCCGTGAGGATGGTCTCCGCAACATTTACCTAGGCAAAACCACCATCGAGGAAGTCCTTAAATACACCTGACCGTCGGCCATTTTTCCGTAGCCAAAACCCTTCCATTATACTTTTATCAACCAAGTTCCTTTAAAAAAACGCCCATGCCCAACTTCCATTACACCGCCCTTGATGCGAAAGGCGAACAAGCCAACGGCGAGGTCGCCGCCGCAACCGAAGCCGAAGCTGTCCAAAAACTCCGCGCGCAGGGTCTATACCCGACCCATATCGCCGAGGACGGCAAGGGCAAGCCCGGCATAGCCTCAAAATCAAAGGTGAAAAAGGCGAAGGCCAAGGCGATCAACATCAGCTTCGGCAAAGGTGGTTCGACAGTGAAACCCAAGGTGCTCATGGTGTTCACCCGCCAACTCGCGACGCTCATCGACTCCGGCCTCCCGCTGCTCCGCTCCCTTACCGTCCTTGGAAAGCAGGAGCCAAACCCCGTCCTGAAGTCAACGATCAGTTCGCTTGCAGATTCAGTCCAGGGTGGTTCCACCTTCTCGGAATCCCTGGCCCAGCATCCGAAAATGTTCAACAAGCTGTTTGTGAACATGGTCAAGGCGGGGGAACTGGGAGGTGTTCTTGAAGTCGTCCTCAACCGTCTTGCGGAATACCAGGAAAAAGCCCAAAAGCTGAAGAACAAGATCGTCTCCGCCATGGTTTACCCGGCCATCGTCATGTTCATCGCCGTCGCCATCCTCGTCTTCCTAATGATCTTCATCGTGCCGAAATTCAAGGATATGTTCTCCGAAACGGATTCCGAGCTCCCGCTGATCTCTCAGATCGTATTCGGCTTCTCCGAATTCTGCCTTGGCAACCCCATCGCCGGCATCCCGAATGTGGTCTGGGTATTCGTTGCTCTCGGCGGTCTCATCGCCGCGCTGAACGCCTTCGGCAAAACCAAAGGAGGACGCCACCTCATCGACACCTTCAAGCT
>CAMBTF010000229.1 GCA_945870545.1 Akkermansia muciniphila | reverse complement strand
GGCGGGAGGGAGGATGTCGTAGAGGCAGGCGGTTTGGCGGTGGGGGCCGATCTTGCCGTCGCGGTGGCCGGTGTCGTCGAGCATCTGGTATTCGGGGCCGGGGGAGTTGGGGCGCTCCTCCACCACGAGGTATTTTATGCCGCTGTTGCCCTTGGGGGAAATTTTCCATTCCCAACTCAGCGTGAAGTCGCCGAATTTTTCTTTCGTGATGATATGCCCGCCGGGGACTTTCGCGGTTTTCCTGAGGATGCCATGTTCAATTTTCCAACCCGGGCCGGGAATCGCGTCGGAGCCGAATTGACGGAAATTTTCGAGATCCTTGCCGTTGAAGAGGAGCCGCCAACCTTCGGTTTTTTCCTGCGGGGTGAGGGTGTTGACTTCCTCCGCAAGAAGGGGAAGGGTAAAAAGGAGCAGCAGTAGGGATTTCATGATGTGAGTAGGTAAGTCGGAGAGGGAATCAGGGTAGGCCTAGGATTTTCGGAGTGGAGGAGTTGCCGTAACGGTCGAATGAGGTGACGGCGAAGGCTTCGGCGCGGGTGGTGGATATGGAGCCGGCGGTTGCGGGGACGATGGCAATGGTATGCCAGACGCCGGATTGTCGGGCCTGGACGGCGACCTTTGAAACGCCCTGCGGCGCAGGCCAGCGGACGGTGGCGTTGCTGCCGGAGGCGGAGGCGCTGGCCACGGTCTGTGCGGGGACGGATTTGCTGAGCCAAGGCATAGGCGGCACGGCGGCGGGCTGGGTGTAAACTTTCCGCAGCGCGGTGCTGATGCCGCCCTGGTTTTTCATCAGGCCTTTTGCGGAAGGCCAGTCGATGTTGTGAACCGATGCCACCCATGCGGCGCGGAACTCGCGGGTGACCGGAGGCGGGTTGTCGCGGACGGCGATGTAGTTCTGCGCGGCGAGGGGCGTGGCTTGGAGAAGGCAGAGGAAAAGGAACTTCATGGAGGGGTAAAGACGCTTGAAGGTCATCACATCTGCATGCCTTGCAGGGTGCCCATCAGTTCGTTCATCATCTTGACTGCTTTCATGGTGGAGACCCACACCGCCCAGCTGATAAGCAGAATCGCCGCGCTGATTGCGATTTTCGCAAGCACGGATAGCTTCGGATGCCAGATGATGGATGGCAGGGCGAGTGGTGGCAGGCTGAGCAGGACGATGACAATAAAAGTTGTCCGGAAATACCAAGGCAGCGGGTGCGGATCCGTGCGGGGAAGCGGGGGAGGTGTGTGGTGAAGGGGGCGCTTTGACTCATCGAGGAATTCCCCGCAGTGTTTGCATTTCACCGCCTCATCCTGGATTTCCTCGGCGCAATAGGGGCACTTTTTCATAGCAATGGGTGGGGCGGCATATCCATCGGATTTGCTTGCGCCTTCATAAACCAAGAGCGGTGGATGGCGAGAAAATCCACCGCTGGGATGTTTGCAGGAAATGACCTTATTCCAGTCCTTTGAGGATTTCGGTGCGCAGCTCGACCACATTGAGCTCGCTGTTGCTGCTCCAAAGGGTTTTCCCTTCCGGGGAAATAATCACGGTCAGGGGCAGTGCGCCCGTCCACTCGGGATGGATGGCTTCGGCGAGTTTGTCGGCGTTTTCGCCGGTCCAGATGTAGTTATTGGAGGTGCGGCCTTCTTTTTCCATGGAGGGCTGGGTGCGCTGCGAGAGGGCGGCGTGGCGGGATTCTAGGAATTTTTTCACCTTCGCTTTGTCGTCCGCAGGATCCAGGGAGATCGAGATAAAATCCACGTTCCGATTCTGGAAGCGGCGGTAGGTTTCCACGAGGTCGGGAAACTCCGCGACGCACGGGCCGCAGGTGGTGGACCAGAAATTGATGACTCGCACGTTGCCGGATTTGTTGTCGCGCAGTTTTTTGGCGAGCGCCTCATCAAGGTCGTCGAGGGTGACGGGCTTTTCCTCCCATTCCTTTTGTTCCCGGGCAACGCTGTCCCCCTTGAAGAGCCACTTCGTCGAGCATCCGAAGGAACGTGTCACCGGCTCGGCGACTTCCTTGCCCGCGAGAATGGAGTCGAACGCGTTGCCAATGTAGGATTTCTCGACCGGGTCTTTCTTGCGTCCCGCATCGTCCATGCGGCCGGTGTAGCGGAGCTTGCGGTCGGCATCGAAAACGAAGACGTGTGGTGTTGATTGTGCACCGCATGCCGTGGCGAAGTCCTGTTTCTCCCCGTCGTAGAGATAGGGAAAAGTCCAGCCGTAGCTGTCTGCGAAGGGCTTCATTTCCTCGAAGGAATCGTTGTAGGGCGAGTAGCCGAGCTCGTCGGGGCGGAGGCTGGCGGGGTTGTTGGAGTTCACCGCGATGATGGCGACGCCCTTGCCCTTGTATCCTTGGTGGATCTTCTCGGTGCGCGCGGCGGCGGCGACGGAATCGGGGCAGTGGTTGCAGGTGAAGATGACGCAGAAAATTTTCGCGTCGGCGTAATCCTTCTCGGTATGCGTCTTGCCATCGGTGCCGGGTAGCGAGAAGGGTGGGAGACTTGCACCGATCTCAAGGACTTTCGGAACTTCTGCGGCCATCGATGCGCCGGCTAACAGGGAGAAGACGGATATGGAAATTTTTCTTATCATTTCGCGATCATACGAAACCGGTAAGGCGCGGTTTTCAAGGGGGAATGTTCAAATCTGGGCGATCATGAAACTTCGTTTTTCCTAAAAATTTCACTGGTATGGGTGGGTAAAAATGGTTAAGACATGTAAATAATATTCCAAAATCATGCCCGCACCTAACGAATACACCCACCCGATCAACGTGCGCTCCAGTCAACTGGATATGCCTCAGCGTGGAGGCCGCCAGGACGATTATGACGATAAAATCCGCAGCGCCCAGCTTGAGCTCGAGCGCATCCAGCAGGAGCGAGAGCAACTGGAACGTAAGAAACGAGAACTTGAGGAACTCACCGTCCGCAAGCGCGAATTCCTTTCCCAACAGGTGGAACTCACGGAAAAACTCTCCTCCGCCATGACCCTGATCGACAGGGAGCTTTTCGAAATGCGGGAGGAAATGGGGCATCTCGAGCAGTGCCGTGGGTGTTTCGCGGAGCACCTCGACAAGATTCAAAAACATGATCCGGAGAAATGGACGCGCGACAACCTCCTTGAGAAACTCGACAAGGCGACAATGGTTACGGATCTCGCGGCGGACGAATACGACCAGGCGTCCTCGTATTTCGAAGGCAGCCGCGCCGGGGCGATTTTCGGGCGGTCATCGAAAGGTAGCCGCAAGCGCGCGAAATCCCGCAACGGAAGTTCCGAGTTCACGACCCAGTTGATGAGCGGGCTGGCCTTTAACCTGCCGATCGTTTTGCTCGGCGGCGCGGCTCTCATCGTTTACCTAATCAAGTGAGGCATGGCCAAGCGCAATCAGAGGATTCCGGGGCAGGGTGACCTGTTCGAGGAGGACAGGGAACTCACCGCCCTGCGGGAAACCGCGCGCAGGCTCGACGAAGAGCATCAGCAGATCATCAAGCTTCCCGCCAAGCTGGAGCGTGAAAAACGGGAGCGCGAAACCACCATGCCACCCTTGGCGGAGATCAAGGATCGGTATGAGATCAATCGGTTCGAGCAAAGCCTGAGCCGGGGGCAGATCGAGAACGTCCTGCGCACGCAGCGGCACAGCTTCCTTCTGATGGTTCTGCTTGTCACGGCCACGGCGCTGATGCTCGGCTGGGCGTATCGGATCATGTTTCCCTAGGCGGTTTCCCAAGGCTCAACTCGCTGTTCCTCCGAGCGGGGCTCTAGGTGGGTGATGACCCGCCCTTCCGGCGCGATGATCGCCGCCACAGCGGCTTCGATCTCGGTGGCGCGGTCATGCGCTTCGCCTACGCTCGTTTCATCCGGGAAAACGAGATGGAACTCGATCCAGTGTGCGCGCCCCGAGTGCCGGTGTCGGAAATTGTGGTAGGTGAGGCCCATGGCCGTTGTCTCCGCATCCAAGATAACGCGAGCCTGCTTTTCGATCAACGGATCCGCCTCGTCGAGCAGTCCGCCGAGGCTTTCACGGATCAGCCCGAGGCCGACGCGGAGGAT
>CAMBTF010000228.1 GCA_945870545.1 Akkermansia muciniphila | reverse complement strand
GTCAGGCTCGCAACCTGACGGTCACGCTCGATTTCTCAAACAAGATTCCTCAATGGCGCTTCGCGAAACGTTGGGTGACGGAAAGCTTAGCGATCGGGAAACACGGCCACCACCTCGCGGCCGACTGGTCCGCACCGATCGACTTTTTCTGGTATATGTGCGAACTCGATGACCTCCGCATCCAGAACGTCCTTATCCCCGAGCGTTTCACCGAGGAAACGGGCCTCTATTTCCTCCAGCCCTACGATCCCAAGAAAATCCCCATCGTCATGGTGCATGGCCTTGTTTCCAGCCCGGACGCATACCGGGACATACTCAACGACCTCTCCCCCGAACCATGGTTCCGCGAGCACTATCAGGTCTGGCTTTACAACTACCCCACTGGCACGCCTTGGCTATACAACTCCATGCGTTTCCGCCAGATCATCAGCGAGGCGGGAGATTATGTCCGCGCGCATGGCGATGACCGGACGCTGCGGAAAATGGTAATCCTCTCACACTCAATGGGCGGACTACTCACCCGCACGGCGGTCACCGATCCCGGCACGAAGCTCTACCACGCCCATTATAAAATACCCTTCGGCCAGCTTGAACCCACGCTGAAACCGGAGGCCCGTGAGCTGATCCGGGAGGGTCTGCTTTACAAACCGCTCACCGACCCCAAGCGCATCGTCTTCATGGCCGTCCCCCACCGCGGCAGCCCGATGGCGAATTTTCGCGGCACCGCCTTCGTCTCGAACCTCATCCGCCTGCCGAAAACACTGACCATCGGCTTGCTTGACGCCACAGCCAAAAGCCTGAGCGACTCCCTGGAAGGCAAGGTGGCGATGAAGAAAGTCCGCCCTCCCACCTCGCTCAGCAGCCTGTCGCCGCTGAGCAGCGGGTTCCAAGGATTGAACCAACTTCCGTTGCCCAGAGGCATCGCTTTCCACTCCATCATCGGCGACAAGGGACAAGGCGACACGCCCGAAAGCAGCGATGGTGTCGTGCCCTACTGGTCGTCACACATCGAGCCTGTGGAGTCGGAACTCATCATCCCCGCCAACCATGCCGTGCCAAACCATCCGGAGGCCACCTCCGAGGTTCGGCGCATCCTTTTCATGCACCTGGAGAAAGAAGGCATGCTCCGTTCCAGGAAATCCATGTCACCAAGGGTGGCGCAAAAGGCCTACGAACTGGGCAAAAAGGATTAATCCGGCACCCTGAATCCGCTGATTTCCTCGCCCGCTTCCTTCTCCACCAGCGGACGCGCGAGCATCTGCTCGTAGATCTCGATGTAGCGGCGAGCGACCTCCTGGTGGCTGAATTCCTTCGCGCTTTCCTTCATCACGCGGCGGATCTGTGGGTCCTTCGTCTCGGGCGGCAGGGCATGAAAATCCATCGCGCGGTCAATACCCCATCGCAGCGCGCCCGGATCATAGTTGTCAAAGCGGAAGCCATTGCCGGTTTCTTTGTCGATATCCATCGGGCGGATGGTGTCGTAAAGCCCACCTGTGCCATGGACCACGGGGAGCGAGCCATACAGCGGAGCGGTCATCTGAGGCAGACCGCACGGCTCGAACAGCGAGGGCATCAGCATGAAATCCGAACCCGCGTAACCGAGCCGTGAGAGCCGCTCGTCGAAATCCACGATGGCCACCCGTCTCGACAATCCGGAGTCCTCGATGATTTTCTTGAAATGGACTTCGTGCGGGCCATTCGCAACGACGGCAAACTGGATGCCACGATCCCAGTAGTCCGAAACCGTTTGCACCAGGATATCGGTGACAAGCTGCGGCCCCTTCTGCACGGGATCGAGGCGCGAGGGCCAGAAAAACAGCGGGGCGTCGGGATTCTCCTCAAGTCCCATCTCACGCTGGAATGCCTCCTTGTTGGCGCGTTTACCTTCGCGGAAATCCTTCGGGCCGAAGGTTCGCACAAGCGAGTCGTCGGTCTTGGGACTGTAGGAGACATCCGGCGCGTTGAGGATGCCGGAGGCGCAACCCGCATGGTATTTGTTGCGGATCTCCTCGCGCACCGACCACGGCACGACAGGGTGCCAGCCCTCCACGATTTCCCACAGGAAGCGCGGGCTGACAGTATTGATGAAATGGGAGGCGAAAATCCCGGAGGTGAGAAGATCCACCAGCACGTTCGAGCGGGCGTTGAAATAATTACCGGGGTTTTGCGTGAAATAGAGGTTCATCCAGAACTCCGCCGCATCGATGCCCGTTTCCTCCGCCTGCTGGAGCATGACCTGGCGGGTGTGGATGTTATGGACAGTGAAAAGGCTCTTGATGCCGCGGCGCTTCGCCATCGCCGGAATCAGCGCGGTCATCCAGTCGTTACAGTGGATCAGATCCGGGCGCGCCTTGGGGACGACGTGGTTGATCACCTCGCGCTGGAACACCATCGCGATGCGCATCGCCTCGTCGGACTGGTTGCTGTAAACCCGCTCACGGTAATAAAAGATGCGGTCTTCCGCGAGATGGATGTGCGCCTCGGGAAGCACCTCGTGGTATTTCTTGAGCTCCTTCTCATGGAGATTGAAAACATCGCCCTGGAACAGCTTGCGGTAGTTGGGCATGGCGACGTGAACGTCCGCTCCGAGATTGAAAAGGGCGGATACCAGCGAGGCCGATACATCCGCAAGGCCGCCAGCCTTCGCCGACATACGCTGCGCGAAGTTTCCCATGCCTGCCGGAAGATAGGTGATCTCCGGGGTGACGATCAGGATCCGCGGGTTGCTGGATTTTAGCTTGCTTGGCATGAGAATGAGTTTTCTTTAACTGTTGGATCGATTGTCACATATCCAGCGTTCGCCTGCCAATCATAACAAGTCAGAAAGTTGATATATTTTTAGAATCCCCCGAATCCACGCGGACAGGGATCGCTTCGCAGATATCACGCCAGCCGGGGAAGTTCCATTGATTAGGAAAACCCGCGCACTGGGAGGGTTTTACGGGATGGATGCGGCAACCGCCATCCTCCAGCATGATGCATTCGTGGTTCTGCTTTTCCACGAGGGAAAGCCCCGTCCGGTTCGTCCGCAGACGGGTAAAGCGGAAGATGAAATCGTTATCCGACAATCCGAGGAAATCCGCGATGGCAGAGATATCCCCTTCCGAGATCCGCACATCGCCAGGCCATTTGCAGCAGGCGTTACAGCGCTGGCAGGCGTAATGCACGCCCGGCTCCAGCACGGTCTGGTCATTACCAGGGCTACCATGGGAAACCGGAGCCTTCATCCGAGCCTGCGGTAATGGTAGTTTACACGCCCTTGGAACGCCCTCCACTTTGCGCCGGGCCGGCCGTTATCCAGGAGAAAATGCGGGCAGTTTTTGTTCGGCGGGCTCGCCCCACGGCGCGGCCAATGATAATGAGGCACCACGTTTTTTAGCGGGATACCATGCCTTTTCATCAGCACCGCCGCAAGCTTCGCCGTTCGCTCGACCGTCGCCGCGCGGCTCGATCCGCGGTGCTCGCACATCTCAATCCCGATCGAGTAGCGGTTGCCGGGGCCGTCGAAGTCCGCGTGCTCGCCCTGCTCGGAGGTCGGCAGGTGCTGAATGGCCACCGTGTCATCCACCGTGAAATGCCAGATCAGGTAACCGATGCGGTTGCCGCCCCGCCGCTTCGGCGCGCGCAGGGCTCCACGTTTCAAAGCCAACGAATGGCGCGAGGCGTCCGCCGTCCAGTTCTGAGTGCTGTGGATCGTAATGTAGCGGGGCTTCATGGGCCTGACAACCCTCCGCCCGTGCGTTCCCTTCGGAACCATATCCACCCTCAGCCGCACGTCGCGCATCATCACGGACATGGGAACCGCGCCCGCACTGGAAGAGGCGGCACCCGCTGGCGGCCCGGTGGGGGCGCAGGCAAAAACAACCACCGCCGCTACAATGGAAACGATGAGAGCAGGTGAACGCACAAGCAAAGGTTATCAAACCCACGGAAAATGGGAAGCCAATCCGCACCAATCCGCACCTTCAGCGACGCGGCCTTTGCGCCATCACCATCCGCAGGAGGAAAAGAGGCAACGCTCCGATGAGAAGCCCCGCCGCCGCGATTTTCAGACCCGG
>CAMBTF010000227.1 GCA_945870545.1 Akkermansia muciniphila | reverse complement strand
GCACACGATGAAGCGCTGATGGCACTGGCCAGCTCGGCCAACATCGCCTGCGGCGGGCATGCCGGAGACGAGGAAAGCATCCGGCGTGCGGTTGATTACGCCATGCGGGCGCGGGTCGCCATCGGCGCCCATCCCGGCTACGAGGATCCAGCGAATTTTGGCAGGAAGCCCTTGTCCCTCTCCGCCGGAGAAATCCGCGACCTCATCCTGCGCCAACTCGAGCGCTTCCTGCGTTTTCACCCCCGTCTCCATCACGTCAAGCCGCACGGAGCCCTGTATAACCAGTCCAATCAGGATGAGGCGCTGGCGGAAACCCTCGTCGCCGCCATCGCGGAGATCCAGCCGTTCACCATCCTCTATTGCCCTCCCCGTGGCGCGCTCGCCAAGGCCGCTGCCGCGATAAAGCTCGTCACTTGTTCGGAGGGTTTCATCGACCGCCGCTATCAGGAGGACGGCAACCTTTGCCCGCGCACCGAGGAACGGGCGCTCATCGAAAACAACGACGAAGCGGTGGCGCAGGCCCTCGGTATTGCCGTTCATCGCACGGTCATATCTCTGGGCGGAGCCATCATCCCCATGGAAGCGAGAACACTGTGCATCCATGGCATGAGCCCCCATGCTGTGGATTTGCTGCGTCTCACCCGTTCATCCATTCACCGGGCAGGCATCGAAATCATGGCGCCCTGAATTTTTTTCCCTTACCCTAAAGGGAAATTGGGGATTTAGGTTCAACGACTTAATAGCAAATGCTCACTCACTTTCTGGATGAGTCGTGCCGATTGTCCAAGTGACTGAAAGTGAGAACCTAATCTCTCCATTTCAAATCCCCCATTTCCTTTCAAGGTTTACTGGTAGAGATTGAATTCGATGCGCCTGAACGCATCTTTCCTGAACCTTGCGGTGCCAAAATTCTGGCTGAATCCTATGAGCGAATTTCCCTCCACCCCATCGAGGCGGAAAACAATGCACGAACCGTCGGAAAGCGTCGCGCGGACATCGGCTTTGTAGAGTTTCGCCTCCTCCATCGTGTCGCTGGAGAGATACAAGTTCATCAGCCGAGCGAGGGGGAATTTCACCTCGGCGATAGGGGTCTTGAGGATGATTTCCTCGTTCACTATACCCAGCACCTCCCCCTCGATCGAATCACCATTGCGCAGCAGCATGCGGCCCTCGGGAATCTCCTCCTTGGCGGGTTTGGGCACCTCCGAGTTTCCGTCCAGCTCGAAAGGGTCGCCCGCACCACCTACCTGCCCTCCCTGGATTTGCTTATCCAGGTAACCGTCCCAGCCGGAAACCTCGATGTTAGAGATGCTTAGCGGCGAAGTATTCCTCGTGATGATGTGAAAACCTTCGCCGAGTTTTTTACGATCCACCGCCACATCCTGCCAGGAATCGATGAACTGGTCGTCCACAAAGAGCGCGAACTTGCCTTTCTTGAGGCTGGCCTTGATCTCAATACGCGCCTTTTCGTTTGCCCTCAGCATGCCGGCGTTCCTCGAATACCCGAACCTTTTGTTACTCCTCACCTCTTTAAATTGAACCGTTTCGCCCTGGAAAACCATCTCATAACCAGACCCCGGGTCTGAGGGGTTGGTGATATCCTTTGAGAAAAACACGATCCTAGCGTCAAAGGCTCCGCGCCAAGCCGCCTCAAACGAGATCACGCATTCATCCGGGAAATCGACCTCGCGGGCGATGCCACCGGGATACGTGGAGCGCAAGGCACCGCCCCGGAAACGCCAGCCGTCCTCGCCTTCGCCCAGCGACCATTCATCCATGCTGTTCGGGCCGCGGTAGTGGATATCGGAGAGGCTGGTAATCTTGGCCGATTTCACGTTCACACGCTTGACCATGAGTTCCTCGGCGTACCACGTCGAGAGGCGGATCTCCGTATCCGTCATGCCCGCGAGCTGACCCCGGATCGTGTCGCCATTGGTCATGCTGATGATCACCTCGTGCGCGGCAATCGACTGGTCTGCGGGCGGCGCTGCCATGGAAAGCTCTAGTTCGTCCACTTTTTTCAGGTCGAACTCGGCAGGTTCTTTCAGCAATAAGGATTTCCAGGAAATCTTCTCGCCGGTCAGCGCCAGCAGATCGCCGGTCAGCTTGTCACCGTTGGAGAAACGAACCACGGAGCCTTCCTGCTGAGCAAAGCAGGGGAATATCATTACTAGAAACAAGGTGGTAGTTTTCATCAGTCGTTTACAGGTTGTGGCTTGGGTTTCCAGATGCGCTCCAGAGAGGAGATTCCCGCGCGCCCGAACTCGAGCGAGCCGAGCAACGGATGTTCGACCTTTGCGGAATCGGCTTCAAGGACACATGTGGAAACTCGCATCGAACCCTGCCCGCGCAAGCCCACGATCAGGCCGCCGGTGGCTGCGGATTGGGAAGGCTTACCCTCCCCTCCCATGAACACAGTGGAAACCTCCTCCTCGGGAAGCTCCAGCGGATCTTTCTGGAAATCGCTTTTGAAAACATACACCGTCGATGCGCCTTCCCTGCGGATACTCTCCAGCTTTCCACCGAACCTCTCACCGTATCGCCCGATCAGGGAATCCGTCTTGCCGTCACCCCGTTCCTCGCTCCGGTGCCTATCGCCGCGGTCGTCCCATTCGAGGATCATGATGCTGCGGACGCTCTGCCTACTCTCGATGGTCCCTTGGTTAACAAGTGAAATACCGGTTCCGGCGGGGATAGGCTGGACGGAATCCGTGTAGCGCCCCTCCAGTTCGCCATCGATGAAGAGCTCCAGCAAGCCCCTCGTCCGATCCACGCGAATCTCGACCTTCATGCTTTGTTTTGCCATCTGTTCCGGGCTTCGCGCCAGCAGAATGACCGGGGTTCTCGCCCGGTTTGCCGCTTCCCGGAAAACCCCGAATCCCGAACCGCTGAACTCGGCGATGTATCTGTCTTGTCTCACTCCTTTTGCCATCGGCGGCTGGGCAAAGCAGAACTGGAAATTTGGTTGGTTCTGCCAGCGGAACGTAAACTTCAGGATGAATTTTTTCGGGAGCGCGACATCCCGGCTAAGCGCCCCGTGCCCCCTCGCGACAAAACTCCCGTCCTCATAATTCCATGCCTGGTTACCACTTTCGTCCATTGACCAGCCTTGGATATTCTTCGGCCCTGCATAGACAACCTTTTTCGGAACAATGCCGAGTTGAAGCGAACTCACCACAGCGCGCGGAATGCCAAAGGCTCCAAGAACAGAAGATTCCACCTGAATCAAGCCCGCAACCATAGAGGTTACCCTCACAGGGAGAATGTCGCCGTTGGAAAGCTCGATCCTCTGCTCGGGCGCCTCCGGACTCGCGCCGGCGTTTCCGAAAGCGACCCGCTTGACCTGATCAGCGCTCAGCACGAGGGGTTTTTCTGAGATGGGGGAAAGCAGCGTGATCGTGCCATCGCTCGCCATCCCGGTGATCTCTCCGGAAAGCTTTGCGTCGCCCATCATCGAAATATCGGCAGCGAGGGCGGTGGAAGCCGCCATGCCGAGCATCATTGCCGAGAGGCGTTGGAAATTAAAACTCTGCATCCCAGTTATCTAAAAAGCTTTCCGTTTTCTGAAACTCCAGCATCACCGCGGAGCTGAGGTCGATATCGATTTCACCCGCCGCCCCATTGAGGATGCGCAGGTTTCCTGGGTCCCCGGCGAGCGGACGGCCGCTGATCCTGCCGAGCGGATGGAGGCGGATCGTGACCTCCTCCGAAGACGCTTCCGGCAACTCGGCGATGCCTGATTTCGCGAAGCGGACTTCCGCAATCTCCTCCATCGGGAATTCGAAATCACCATACCGCCCCTCCAGCTTCAGCTTCCCATCGGCAAGGCCGGTGACCTTGCCGGAAAATCGGTCGGTGCCGTTTGAAAGAAGCACGATGTCCGCGCCATCCACCTGCATACTGCGCGCCGCGTCCGGCATTCCGTTCCATTCCGCGACGACCACTTCGGAGATGCGCACCGGAGATTCCTCGGATTGCACAAGGAACCCGAAGCCCTCGCCTTTTCCAGCGTAACCCTCATCCCCGCCGCCGGCCACCTCGCTCCACTGGACGACGAACTCGCC
>CAMBTF010000226.1 GCA_945870545.1 Akkermansia muciniphila | reverse complement strand
GGGGCTTTGCAGGCCGAGCGCGAAGCCCGCGACGGCGGTGAAGGACCCCTCGCGCCACTCCGCCGCCGCGATGCGGTGCGCGAGTTCCGTGTTGCCGTTTTCCGAAAGGTAGGCGGGCAGGAGATCCTCGTGGCGGGCGTCGATGGATTGATCGATGCGGAAGAGACCGCAGACATTGTGCCAGCCGTCCTCGACCGGGGTGACGCCGAGGTATCCGCGCGGGCCGCCGTGCATTTCCAAGGGCGCCTGTGGGCTGATGCCGCGAATGTGCGCCTTGAGGCCGATCCAGCCGCCCTTCGCGGGCTTGCGGCCCGCCGTCCAGATCTCGCCGGGGGCGTGGGGGTTCATTTTGCGGCGCGAGCCGGTGTGGATCTCGACGCCGAGGGCGGTGGCGGTTTTCTGGAGGCGGTCGTCGAGGAGGTGGCGGGAAATCGCGAGGGCGGGCTCCGGGAGGAGATTGTCGCGGAGGTGATCATTTCCGGAAAACCATGCGACGCTGCGGTGGTGCCGGGCGTCGGCGAGGGTTTCGGCGATGCCAAGCGTTTCCAGGGTTTCCTGCGAGACGCCGGAGATGAACTCGCCGCAGACGCGGTGGCGCGGATAGCTACCCGCCTCGTGGAGTGCGACCGCCACGCCGTTTTTCCGGAGAGCGATGGCGAGGGATAGGCCGGTGAGTCCGCCTCCGCTGATGGTGATTGATTTGCGCAAGCGGGCGAAGCTAACACGCTTCCGGAAACTTGGTATCGGTAAGTTTTCCCGTCAGGACTCCTGGTAGCTGCCGCCGTAGCCGGGCATGTAGGGCTGGATGAGGCCGAGGTTGGCGAGGGCGTCGAAGTGCTTGTCGCGGGAGTAGATGCGGTGGCCGTTGCGGTTGGCGACTACTGCGATGAGCGCGTCCGACCACGGGATGTTCAACCCGTGCTTGCGGACGCGCCATTGAAAACGGACGGTCTCGTCCCAGACGGTCTCCGTCTGCGGCAGGTAGGGGAGGAGGGAAAAGAGGTTGGAGATGACGGTTTTCTCGTCATCGCGCGCGCCGCCGAGGACTTCGAGTTTCACGATGCCGCAGAAGCAGGCCTGCATTTCCTCGATGAGGTTCTCCAGGGCGAGGCTGACCATGACGTCACCTTGCTTACGGAAAAGCTCGATCCAGACGGAGGAATCAACGAGCACCATGGTTAGGATTTTTTCTTGGAGGTGGTGTCCTGTGACAAGCCCCACGCTTCGATCTCGTCGTTGGTGTGGGCGTAATCCAGGGGATGCTCACGCAGGGAGCGGATGATGCCGACCGCCTTCTTGCGGTTGACGAACAGCTCTGCCGCCTTGGCGATACCGGCGCTCATTTTGGTTTCCCCAGTCAATTCCATGATCTCCTTGATCAAGGTTTCGTTCAATTCAACGCTCACTCTCATGGCGGGAGAATGAGGCTGGATGATTCAAAGTCAATTAAGAAATGCTGCAAAGGTTAGCAGATTGATTAGTTCTTTGCGCAAATATCCGGAGGGAGCCACGCCATGAAACGCTTTCCTGGACAAGGTGATCCAGCCCAAGGGCGGCAGGGAGTTCCCTGCGCTGGAAGCCGGCCTCGATGCTGACGCGCATGTCGTGGCGGGTGATGGGGTGGATGAAAGGCGCGGCGAGTTTTCCCAACAGCACCGGCAGGCGGGCGCGGAGGGGTTCATTGATAAGGAGAGTGTCGAAGCCGCGCATCCATTCGCCGAGGACGCGGAGCTTTGGGTCGGTGAAGTGGTGGAGGAAAAGATTGGCGATGAGAGTGCCGCCATGAGTGGGCGAGGCTTGGGCGAAGAGGTCGCCCTGTATCCATTTCACGGAAAGCGGCAGGTGCGCGGGGCGCGGGGCGAGATCATAGGCGGTGATCTCGGCCTGCGGAAATTTCCCGGCGAGGCGGGCGAGGAGATGGCCATCGCCCGCGCCGATCTCGGTGATGTAGTGGGTGTTTTCCGGAATCACTGAGGCGATCCAGCGCTCATTGCCCATGAAAAAGTTGATGCGGCGGAGGTCGGCGCGGGAGCGCAGCGCGCCGGGATCGTCGTGGGGGAGGTGGTCGAGCAGTTCTGGGGTGAGCTTACGCATGGCGGAATCTTCGGCGCGGCGGGCGGGCCTGGAAAGCGCGGAAACTCGTGGCGGCGGATTGCATCCGCCCTGCCAAACAGAAACAAAGGAAGGCATGGCGGATGCAATCCGCCGCCACGATTCCCTGCGCATGGACAACGGCAGCCGGAGGCGCAAACGATGAATGCTTTACCCGGCGGCGCGGTGATGGAAGATACGCGGTATGGAACCGCGCGAATTTACGATCGAAGGGAAGAACTACGAAGCGAGGACGCCACGCGAGGAGGATTTCCAGGAAATGCTCACGCTGCACAAGCGGTGCTTCCCGGCAGGTGGCAACGAGGACAGCGCGTGGCGTGAGGATCAGTTGGAATCGCAGCTCCAGATTTTCCCGGACGGGCAGGTGGTGATTGAGAAAGAGGGGAAGATCGTGGGTGTTTCCTCCAGCCTGATCGTGTGGATGGGGCTCGATCCGCTGCGCCACCACACCTACTACGGCATCACCGACGACGGCTATTTTTTCAACCATGATCCGCAAGGCGACACGCTCTACGGTGCTGAGGTTTACGTCGATCCGGAGGAGCGCGGGCGTGGGATCGGTGCCTATCTTTACGCATTGCGGCGGGAGCTTTGCAAGCGGCTCAACCTGCGCCGCATCCTGGCGGGCGGGCGGCTGTGGCATTACGACAAGTTCAGCAACCGCTACACGCCGGAGGAATACGTCTATGCGGTACAGGACGGGCTGGTGAACGATCCAGTGCTCGGCTTTCAGCTCAAGGAAGGCTTCGTTGTGCGCGATGTGATGCCAAACTACATCCGCGATCCGAAGAGCCGGAATTTCGCGTCGCTGATCGAGTGGCTGAACCCCGATTATCAACTGAGCGAAGGCGACGACCGGAAAGTCCGCGTGGCCTGCGTGCAATACCAGATGAGGAAAATCGCGGACTTCGATGAGTTCGCGGCGCAGGTGCGGTATTTCGTGGAAACGGCGGGCGAGGACTACGGCGTGGATTACGTGCTATTCCCGGAGTTTTTCTCCGTGCAGCTTCTTTCCGCGATGGAGCCTTATTCGTCGCGTGATGGCATCCGCAAGCTGGCCGAACTGACGCCGAAATTCCGCGAACTGATGTCCACGCTGGCGCGCGAGCAGGGCTTGCATCTTATCGCCGGATCGCATCCGGTGCTTCAAGAGGACGGAAGCCTGCAAAATGAGGCGATGCTGTTCCGCCCGGATGGCAGTTTTGTTTCCCAGCCGAAGCTGCATATCACCCCCAGCGAGACGAAGTGGTGGGGCATCACGGGTGGAAACCAGCTCCTGGTGATCCAGACCCCGAAGGCGAAAGTCGGCATTCTGATCTGCTACGATGTGGAGTTTCCCGAAGCGGCGCGCTATCTGGCGGAACAGGGGGTGGAAATACTATTTTTCCCGTACTGCACCGACAATCGGCAGGGCTACCTCCGCGTCACGAAATGCGCGGCGGCGCGGGCAATCGAGAACCAGATCTACGTGGTGACGACCGGCGTGGTGGGGAATTTACCCGACGTGCCGGCCATGGATATCCACTATGGGCGGGCGGCGGTTTACACGCCGTCGGATTTCGAGTTCGCCCGCGACGGCATCCAGGCGGAGGCGGATCCCAACGTGGAAACCATGCTGGTGACCGATCTCGACATTAACGACCTCTACCGCTCCCGCGAGGCTGGATCGGTCACTCCGCTGATGGACAGGCGGCGGGATCTCTTCGAGCTGCGCGTAAACCTCGGTGGGGAGCTAGGGTGAAAAGGCTTTTTTCGCAAAACTTGGCTTGATTCCTAGGTTTTCGCGACTATAATCGCCGCCCCCGCACAAGGGCGGAGCAACCTTAGAATGTCCAACTCACTCAAAATCGCCATCCCCAAGGGTAGCCTGCAAGAGCCGACCATCGAGCTCTTAAAGAAGGCAGGGTATGAGATTTACGTTTCCTCGCGGGGTCTACGCCCCGCCTCGAACGACTCGGAGC
>CAMBTF010000225.1 GCA_945870545.1 Akkermansia muciniphila | reverse complement strand
TGAAGCGGAATGGGTGAAGAAAATGTTGGGCTAACATGGCCCGCGAAGCGCATGGAGGGGCGGATAAAAAAATCCGCCCCCGCCCATGAAGCGTAAATGGAAAGCGCGAAAGCACTCAGTATCGGCCTTTCCATGATCATTGGCGGATTCTGATCCGCCGCTCCATGCCTAGAGCAAGCCCCGGCACTCCTGCCCGATCTCCGCAAGGCGTTCTTTTTCCGCCTCGCTGAATTCATACGGCTCGGTTTTCCCAACCCCGAGCGTCCCCAGCACCACCCCTTCTTCCGAAAGGATCGGCACAGCCAGCGATCCGGAAACTCCCGTCTTGCGTGCGTCCTCCTTCGCCACCCCGCCGAGATCCTGCTGGAGATTGCAAAGCTCGACGGGTGCCTTCGTCTCCGCCGCCACTCCGGCGATGCCTTTCCCAAATGGGATCAGAGAGATTTTTTCCAACAGAAACTCCGGCACCCCCGCCATCGCTACCAGATGCAGCCACGCCCCTTCCGCCCGGTGCAAGGTGCCCGTCTGACAACCGAATTCCGCCATCGTTTGCCGCAGTGCTTGTTCCGCTTTCTTCATTGCGGGAAATTGAAACGGTTCCGACGACCTGTCCATCGGCAAACGCTCTGATGACAAATCTTACAAACTAACTTTCGCGCGCTTAGAGGGGTTGGCAAAAGTCCTTTTCCGAAACGGAGAGTCTGGATGGGATGGGATTCGTGCCGCTGGCGCGGGTGTTTAGCTGTGGTTCCGGCCAATGAGTGAGCATTCCTACGCTGTTCTTCACTCTCGGATGAATGTCGTTCGCAGCGGAGTGCTTCCGATATCTCCGGTGATGAAGATGAGGTGTTGCATACGGGTGATGATTAGCGGCTAGCTCCAAACATTTTACCCACCCGGAAAGCCCTTGCTTCCGCCGGGCTTCTCCTCAAATCTTTCCGCGATGTCCCATGACCCCATAGATGTCCGCTACGTGGCCAAGCTCGCCCGCTTGGATCTGACCGAGGCAGAGGTCGCCGTTTTTCAATCCCAGCTCGAGGCGATCCTCGGCCATGTGGAATCCCTCTCCGCCATCGACCTGCCGGGCGACATCACCGCTACAGACACCCAGCTCGGCCCGCTGCGGGATGACCAGCCCCACACAAGCCTGCTACCCGAGGCCGTCCTGCTCAACGCCCCCGACCAAGCCCAATCCCAGATCCGTGTCCCCAAAGTCGTCGCCGACGCCTGACCTTTTCAGCATTTACCCACCATGTCCCTCACCAGCCTGCGCCGCCGATATCTGGACGGCGAAACGACCCCCACGGAAGCCCTCTCGCAGCTCGCGGAGGAAATCGCGACCCGTGATCCAAAGACCGGAGCCTACCTTTCGCATGATCTCGATCTCGCCCTGAAAGACGCCTCCGTGGCCGATCTTTCGAAGCCCCTCGGCGGGCTACCGATCGGCATCAAAGATAACATCAACACCATCGGCCAGCCCTGCACCTGCGGTTCCCGGTTTCTCGCGAAAAACTACACATCTCCCTACGATGCTACGGTTATCCGGAAACTAAAAGAGGCCGGAGCCATCCCTTTCGGACGGATGAACATGGACGAGTTTGCGATGGGCTCCGCGACGGAAAACTCCGCCCTACAAATCACCCGCAACCCGCATGACCACGACCGGATTCCGGGCGGCTCCTCGGGTGGCTCCGCCGCTGCGGTAGCGGATGGCACTGCCTTCGCCGCCCTCGGTTCCGACACCGGCGGCTCGATCCGCCAACCCGCCTCGCATTGCGGGGTCGTGGGCCTGAAACCGACCTATGGCCGCGTTTCCCGCTTCGGCCTCGTCGCTTTCGCCTCTTCCCTAGATCAGATTGGGCCGCTCACCCGCACGGTGGACGACGCGGCGCTGATCCTCCAGACCATCGCCGGGCACGATCCGCAGGACAGCACCTCGCTGGACGTGCCGGTTCCCGATTACTCGGCGGAGATCGACCTCGGCGTGAAAGGCGTGCGGATCGGGATTCCCAAGGAATACTTCGGCGAGGGCATTCATCCCGGCGTCCGGGAAAACGTGGATGGCCGCATCAAACAACTCGAAGGCCTCGGCGCGGTGATCGTGCCTATTTCCCTGCCACACACGGAGCACGCAGTGGCTACCTATTATGTCATCGCCCCAGCGGAGGCCTCCTCGAACCTCTCGCGCTTCGACGGGATTCGTTACGGCAATCGCGCGCCGAACCCCGCCAACATCATCGATCTCTACCACCAGTCGCGCGAGCTCGGCTTCGGCTCCGAGGTGAAACGCCGCATCATCCTTGGCACCTACGTGCTCTCCTCGGGTTACTACGACGCCTATTACACCCGCGCTCAGAAAGTCCGCGCCCTGATCACTCGTGACTTCAAACAGGCCTTCGAAATGGTGGACGCGATCCTTTCCCCCGTTGCACCGACCCCCGCCCGGAAAATCGGCTCCTGCGCCGAGGATCCATTCCAAGATTATCTCGCCGACATTTTCACGATCCCCGCCAACCTCGCCGGCATCCCCGCCATGTCCATCCCCTGCGGCACCACCTCCTTCGATGGATCAGACAATCTCCCTGTTGGCCTCCAGATCCTTGCTCCCCACCTCGGCGAAGCCATGATGCTCCGCGTCGCAAAATCCGCGGAAGGCCTGGCTTAACCAGATTTCAGCATTTCAGTTTTCAGTATTTCAGCATTTCAGCATTTCAGCATTTCAGCGTTTCAGTTTTTCAGCTTTTACCCAATGATCCTCGGCTACTGTACGAATATCCACCCCGCCGAAACATGGCTCGAAACCATGGAGGCGTTGCGGACGCATGTGATGGGCGTGCGGGATCGGCTTTTGGAAACGGGAGATCATCCGGTGGGAAGGCCCTATCCCATCGGACTCCGTCTCTCGGCACTAGCGGCGAAGGAATTGCTGGAAAGCGACAGGCTGGCGAGATTTAAAGACTGGCTGGCGGAGAATGATTCCTACGTTTTCACGATCAACGGCTTTCCCTACGGCTCCTTTCACGGCACACGAGTAAAGGAAAAGGTGTTCCAGCCCGATTGGACAAGCCCCGATCGAGTGAACTACACCCAAGATCTTTTCCGCATCCTCGCGGAAATCGCGCCCGCTTCCGGCGGCGGCTCGGTCTCCACCCTGCCCGGCTCGCACAAAACCTTCCACGCCGATGAATCCGCGATCCGCACAAACCTGATCGAGATCGCCCATTTCATCGAAGACCTCTCGCAGAAATATCAGATCGACCTCCACCTCGGCCTGGAGCCCGAGCCGCTCGGTCACTTCGAGAACACATCGGAAACGCTGGCCTTTTTCGAGCGACTCCATTTTCAGGCACAATCCCCCGTGATCCTCGCCAACCGGATCGGGCTGAACTTCGATTCCTGCCACTTCGCGATTGAGTTCGACGACGCCGCGCCCTCGCTGGACGCCCTCGCCGCTGCCGGGATCCGGCTTTCGAAAATCCATCTCTCCAACGCACTCTCGCTCCATCCGGGGAACCCCGCCGCCATCGACGCGATCCGGGGTTTCGACGAACCAACCTATTTCCACCAAGTGATCGCAAGGCGACCGGATGCCACGCTTGCCCGTTTCCTCGATCTCCCGGCCTTCCTCGCAGCGGTCGATGGCGGGGAGATTTTACCTGCGGAGTTCGCGGAAGCCCGCGTCCATTTCCACATCCCGCTCGACGCACAGCCCGCGCCGCCGCTTTCCTCCACACACAATCACGTCGCGGAAACCCTCACCTGGTGCCAGCGCCATCCCGCCGCCTGCCACCATTTCGAGATCGAGACCTACACCTGGGGCGTCCTCCCTGGAAAGCTCCAGCGCCCCGTCGTCGAACAGATCGCCTCCGAATACCGCTGGGTGCTCTCACAACTGCGGAATCCGCATCAAACTCCTGCACCCAAAGAAAATTCAACCAGAGATGGACGGGATGGACACAGATAAAGAGGATGGATGCCTGGCTGGAAAAGGGGGAAGCATAACCTCAGAAACCTCACCAATTCCCACTCTCTTCCATTCTTCTCTTCCATCTGCGTGAATCTGCGTCCATCTG
>CAMBTF010000224.1 GCA_945870545.1 Akkermansia muciniphila | reverse complement strand
CAGTGCCAGCGCCAGATTATTGTGGGATTGCGCGGTGTCCGGATGGTTTTCACCTAGAAGCTCCCTGCGCGTTTCCAAAGCCATCATGTGCATCTCCCGTGCCTGATCGTAATAACCGGCGGCTAGATATACGGCTCCGAGATTGTTCGAGACCGACGCCGTCTCCTCGTGTTCGGGCCCCGCTTCGGCATGCATGATCTCAAGGGACCTCAGGAAATAATCCTCTGCCTTGCCGAGATCCCCGCTGGCCTTTGCCATGAAACCCAGATTGTTCGAGATCGCCGCCACATCCATTTGCATGGGTGGCTCGTTCTTCTCGAAATAAACCACCGCGGTTTGCCACGTACTAATCGCTTTATCGGGACGTTCCTGGCCATCATAAGCCGCTCCCAGCAGCGCGTAGAGCCTACCCACATGCCCGATGCGGTCCGGCCGGTTGTCCAGCTGATCGATCGCGTGCTTCAAGTCATCCGCCGCCTCGACAAACTGTCCCAGCTCAAGGAAAAGATCCGCTCGGCTCTCCAGCGAGGTCACAAACGCATCAATGTGGTCAATATCAGGTCCCAGCTGCTGCTCGCATTTCTCCACCGCCGCGTTCGCGGCATGTAATGCCTCAGAAAGATCCCCTTTCGTTCGGAGTGATTCGGCGCGATCCAGCATAAGCTGGATGAAATTGGCTGTAGCTGTATCCATTAGTCTGTATATGTTGTTTAGCTTATCGATATGCAGAACCTCTTTTCTTAGCGAGCGGAAACCGCCGCAATTCCGAAATTCGTGCAGTATCTTTGTATCCCCACCTCCCAGGTGAGCGGATCATCTCACGCACCCAACCTCTCCATGATTTCCATCCTCGCACCCGGCAGCTTTCCAATGTGACCGCGCAGCGCATCCTCACCGCTGCCCGCTCCGGACACGCCTAATATCTCCGCAAGCTGCCTCTCGAAATACCGCAGTGCCTTCAGGCTCGGCTCCTCAACATCGAGGTGATCGAGCCCGCGGCGGAGAAGATCGTGCAGGAGCGCGTCGGCGTGGCCCGGCTCAACCGCCGCCTCCACAAGCTGGCAAAAATATCCGGCCATGAGCGTGGTTGCGTATTGGCGACGCAATCCCTGCCGCCAGTTCGAAATCGCGACTTCCCTTAGAATGTGCAGCTCGCCTTTACGGGCAGGCACAACACCGATCTCCCCGGAGAAAAAAAGGTCGAGTTTCCCCGCGAACACGCTCTTCGGGCGCAGCGCACCCTTCGCCACTGTCTTGAGCAAGCCATCGCTCTCGGTGAACCAATGGACGATGAGACTCGTGTCCGTCAGGCGGGTGGTGCGGATCAGGATGGCCTCGGTAGCGATCACGGGTTTGGAAAGGAAATGAAGATTCGGCTTGATACGCCCGTTGCGCTGCCCTAGCCACTGTCCAGCAACCATGGGACAGCAATCAAACAAAATCATCAAACGCCGCCGCCGGGCGGATTATCTGAAGCGTAAAGAGGAGCAGGCCAAGCTCAACGGCCTATTGCCCAAAACGAAGGTAAAAAAGGCCGCTCCGAAGGCTGAGCCCGGCGAAAAAGCCGCCGTAGCAAAGAAAGCCGCCGCGAAAAAAGCGCCCGCCAAGAAGGCCGCCGCGAAAAAGGCTCCCGCCAAAAAGGTGGCCAAGGAGGCTCCCGCCAGCGAGGAATCCACCGAGGGCTGATCCGCTTTACCCAATCCTTTCCCAAGCCGGCCTCCCAGAAAAGGAGTCCGGCTTTTTCATTTTGCATCCGGCTTTCTAGACCACCGAGGCACAGAGAAAGAGGGAGAACACTGAGGGGATGGAAGCTCCTCTTTCCATTTCTTCCCATGTCTTCCCTGTGTCCTCCTCTCCCTCTCTGTGCCTCGGTGGTAAATGAAGCCCTAAAAACGAAACGAAAGATTCCGCTTTTCTCCCCCGCCCCGTCCCCTACCTTCCCGCCCGCCTCCCTCTTTGTTGAGGTTTAGAATTTAATATTTAAAGTTTATGAAAATCGTCGTCGCATACTCCGGAGGCCTTGATACCTCCGTCCTCCTCCTCTGGCTCAAGGAAAAATACAACGCGGAGATCATCGCATACTGCGCCGATGTCGGCCAAGGCGACGAGCTCGATGGCCTGGAAGCGAAAGCCCTCTCCACCGGAGCGTCGAAGTGCTTCATCGGCGACCTCAAGGAAGATTTCGCGGCGAACTACATTTTTCCCATGATCCAGGCCGGGGCGATCTACGAGGGTCGCTACCTGCTCGGCACCTCCATCGCCCGCCCCTGCATCACCGCGGACATGATCAAGATCGCCCTCGCCGAAGGAGCCGATGCCATCGCCCACGGTGCCACCGGAAAAGGCAACGACCAGGTCCGCTTCGAGCTTTCCGCCGCCGCCCTCGCCCCGAATATCAAGTGCATCGCCCCATGGCGCGACGCGGAGTTCCGCAAGCAATTCCCCGGCCGCGCCGAGATGATCGCCTTCGCCGAAGCGAACAATATCCCGATCAAGGCTTCCATGAAAAAGCCCTACTCCATGGACCGCAACCTCCTCCACATCTCCTTCGAGGCCGGTGCCATGGAAGACCCTTGGTACGACGCCACCACCCCGGCGGACACTGACATGTATGTCCTCTCCGTTTCCCCCGAGGAAGCTCCCAACGCCGCCGAATACATCCAGATCCTTTTCGAAAAGGGCAACGCCATCGGCCTGAAACACGAAAACCTCGACACCCTCCTTTCCGAACTCGGCGATGTGAAATCCACCGGCCAGCAGGACGGCTACGCCCTGCTTTCCCCCTACGGCGTGATGCGCGTCCTCAATCTCCTCGGAGGCCGCAACGGCATCGGCCGCGTGGACATCGTGGAAAACCGCTTCGTCGGTATGAAATCGCGCGGCATCTACGAAACCCCCGGCGGCACCATCCTGCTCGCCGCCCACCGCGACCTCGAGACGCTCGTGGTGGACCGTGAGGCGATGCACATCCGCGACTCGCTGATCCCGAAATACGCGCAGCTCGTTTACAACGGCTTCTGGTTCGCCCCCGAGCGCGAGGCGATCCAAGCCCTTGTCACCGAGACGCAGAAAAAAGTCTCCGGTGAAGTCCGCATGAAGCTCTACAAGGGCAACGTCATGCAGGCCGGACGCCGCTCTCCCCACAGCATGTATTCCGAGGCCATCGCCACCATGGAAGGCGGCCAGGAAGAAGCCTACAACCAGGACGACGCCACCGGCTTCATCGCCCTCAACGCCCTGCGTCTCAAAGCCGTCGCGCGGCAGAAGTAGCTATCGCCTGGCGAATCAGGTAGGGTTTCGCCCCATTTCGGTGCGCGGCGGCGGCGGCTAGTTTTCTGTTTGTGAAAACACCATTCAAACTAACCGCATTCCTCATACTCGCCTCCGCTCTCGCAGTTGCCCTCACCACCACCGGCTGCGGCACTCTCCGCGGATTTGGCAATGACGTCGAAACCGTAGGCCACGGCATCGAGAAATCCGCCCGCTAAACCCAAACAGGAAGACCCCATCCGATGTTGATGACCATCGCCATCGTTCTCGTGATCCTTTGGGCGCTCGGCCTCGTGTCCGGCACCACCCTAGGAGGCTTTGTCCACGTCCTTATCGTCCTAGCGGTCATCGTGATTCTCATCAGGGTGATCCAAGGCCGCAAGCTGATGTGAAGCCGAAGGAGAATCTCCGTCTCAACCAGAAAGCGATTGCCAGCCAAAGCATACTGACCGTTGAATGGCAATGGTAAGAACCGAACCAACTCACCGGGTAAAATCCATGAAACATCCCCAACCAGCCTTTGCGCAACTCTACCGATCCGCGCTGCGTGCGCATCTCACCGGGAAATCCGAGATGAAGGCAGAGGTGATATCGAAAATCGGCGGCAAGGTTCATAGCAGCGCGCTGCCCATGCTGGAGTTCGCCAAGTTCCATGAGAGCTTTCTCATCATGGATTTATTGCCCCGGTGCCCGGTTGCGGAACAGGCAGCGCTCATTCACAAAGCGGGGATTTTTTTCGCCGCCGTCGCCACCTCCAACTTGGATGTTCAAGATACTGCACGCCTCGGTGAGGCGATCGAGTCCCTGAG
>CAMBTF010000223.1 GCA_945870545.1 Akkermansia muciniphila | reverse complement strand
CAGTCCGGGATGATCATCCACGGCATATCATGGGAACTGAAGCCACCCTTCGGCGGCTCGGTAAAATGCGACACCGTCCACGCCTTCGTGATCTGATCGAGGATGTAGAGCGGGAGGGAGAGGAAGAGGAGGAGGCGGGGCATGAAACTCTAAACTTTAAATTTTAAACTCGAAGGAAGAGTCTTCATTCGCGTCCGTTCGCGGTGGAAATCACAGCGTCGCAGCGTTGGCAAAGGCCGGAGGCGACGAGCGGCTCGTGCTTGCGGCAGCGGGGGCAGAGCGGGAGGTCGGTTTTCCGCGCGGTGGCTGCGAGTTCCGTGCCGGTGGTGGCGGTGAGCTCGGCGATGATGAAGAACTCGGTGGCGAAGTCGCGGTCATTGAGTTTTTCTAACAGATGCGCGTCGGATTCCGGAATGGCAAGGGAAACGGCCGCCTCGTTGTTGCGGGTGAATTCCTTCGCCTGGATCCTCGCCTCGATGGCGGTTTGGATCACAGCCTTGATCTGGAAAAGGCGATCCACGTCCTTACTGACCTGGCTCGGCGCGAAGGCGGGTGCGGCCTCCGGGAAATCCTGTTCGTGGACGCTGCCTTCCATGAAACCGGCATGCTCCCATGCTTCGTCCGCCGTGAAGGCGAGGATCGGCGCGAGCAGGCGCGACAAACTACTAAATACCTCGTACATCGCGGCCTGCGAGGCGAGGCGACGTGGCGAATCCGGCGCGTCGCAATACATGCGGTCTTTCAGCGCATCGATGTAGATGGCGGAAAGGTCGGTGGTGCAGAACTGGTTGATCGCGTTGAAGACCTTGCGGAACTCGTAGGATTCGTAGGCGGCGAGGCACTCCTTGGTGACTTCGTGGAGGCGCTCGAGGATCCACTGGTCAAGAATTGTATATTGAGGATTGATGATTGAGGATTGGGGATCGAAGCCGTCGAGGTTGCCTAGGAGGATGCGGAGCGTGTTGCGGAGGCGGCGGTAGGGCTCGGCGACTTGCTTGAAGAGATCCTCGCCGAAGGGAACCTCGTTCTGCCAATCGACGCTGGAGACCCAGAGCCGGACGATGTCGGCTCCGTATTGGTTGTAGAAATAGGCGGCGTCGGTGGGCTTGCCGCCTTTTCCGGCGTCGGATTTGGCGAGCTTTTTCTTGTCCTTATCCACGACGAAGCCGTGGGTCATCACGGTCTTGTAAGGCGCATGGCCGCGGAAGGCGGTGGAGAGCATGAGCGAGCTTTGGAACCAGCCGCGGTGCTGATCGGTGGCCTCGAGGTAAAGATCGGCGGGGCAATGCAGCTGCGGATGCGTGTCGAGCACAGCGGCGTGCGAGCAGCCGGAATCGATCCAGACATCAAGCGTGTCCCTGCCCTTTTTCAGACCGGCGGGAAGGCCGAGCTTGGCGGCGAGTTCGTCATCGGAAGTTTCGAACCAGACGTTCGTGCCCTCTTTCTCAACGAGATCCGCGACCTTGTGGGCGAGCTCGGACGAGAGGATGGCCTTGTTGTCGGCATCGAAGAAAACGGGCAGCGGCACGCCCCAAGTGCGCTGGCGGGAGATGCACCAATCGGGGCGCGACTCGACGGTTCCGTAGATCCGGTTACGCCCCCAGGCAGGCATCCATTTCACTTTGTCGATCTCCTCCAGTGCTTGTCCGCGCAGGGTTTCCAGCGAGATGAAGAACTGCTCGACGGCACGGAAGATGATCGGCGTTTTCGAGCGCCAGCAATGCGGGTAGGAGTGTTTGTATTCCTCCTGACCGAGCAGGTGGCCGCTTTCCGCGAGAATCTCGATGATGCGTCCGTTCGATTTGAAAACGTGCACGCCGACAAGCTCTGCAAGGCCGACCTCTGCCGTGAAAAGCCCTTCGTCATCGACGGGCGAGAGCACGCCCAAGCCGTTCTGCTGGCCGGCGACATAGTCGTCCGCGCCGTGGCCCGGAGCGATGTGGACGGCTCCGGTTCCGGTTTCCGTGGTGACGAAATTCGCGAGGATGACCTTCGAGGTGCGTTCGAGGAACGGGTGTTTCGCCTCGGCGCCTTCGAGTTCCTTGCCTTTGATTTCGGAGAGGGTTTCAGCTAGGGCGAGGCCGGTTTTTTCCGTGAACGCCTCTAACAGCTCACGGACGATCACGTAGGTTTCGCCATTGGAAAATTTCCCGACGACGTAGGTGAATTCCGGGTGCAGGGCGATGCCGAGGTTGGCGGGAAGCGTCCACGGCGTGGTGGTCCAGATGACCATGGAGGCCTTGTCGGTGAGTTCGCCGGTGACGATGGGAAATTTCACGAACACCGCTGGCGAAACCTTGTCGGCGTATTCCACCTCGGCCTCGGCGAGAGCGGTTTGCGCGCCGTATGACCACTGCACGGGCTTCTTGGATTGGTAGATCGAGCCGTTTTCCACGAGTTTCGCGAAGACGCGGAGGACACTCGCCTCGTAGGCGGGATCCATGGTAAGGTAAGGTTTTTCCCAATCCCCGAAAACCCCGAGGCGACGGAAAGAGTGGCGCTGGATGTCGATGAAACCCTTGGCGAACTCCTCGCAGCGGCGGCGGATCTCGGCGGGCTCCAGGCCGGCGGCTTGCTTAACGACCTTGAACTCGATGGGCAGCCCGTGGCAGTCCCAGCCCGGCACGAAGGGCGCGTGGAAACCGGCCATGGTCTTGGATTTCACCACCATATCCTTGAGCAGCTTGTTGAGGGCGGTGCCCATGTGGACATCGCCGTTGGCGAAAGGCGGGCCGTCGTGGAGGATGAAATCGGGTGCGCCTGCGGCCTTGCGGGCGGCGGTGATTTTCGCGTAAAGTCCGGATTTTTCCCAAATCGCGAGGCGCTGTGGCTCGTTTTGCACGAGATCCCCGCGCATCGGGAATCCCGTCTGGGGCAGGGTCAGCGTGTCTTTGTAATTCGGGGCATTGCTCATGGCGGGCGCGGAACCTAGCAACCGCCCCGCGCGGGGTCAACCCCGTGGGAGCCGGGCATTTCAGGCACTTGCACCGTGGATCGAGACATCGGTAATGGTCTTAAGATCGAGGATGGTGAAGCCGCGTTCGCCCCGCGCGTAAACTATGACAGTCGTGGCGTCCTCCGGTGCAATGGAGATGTAGTCCTGATGCTCCACTTCGTAGGTCTTACCGCTCGCGGTCACGATCGTGATCGGGAGGTTGGAGGCGAGTGCTTGACGTAGAGCTTCCTTTTCCATGCCGCTAGCATGACACCGCCGAAACTCGAACTCAAGGTTGGAAATCGGGATTGTCGGGGCGTTGATCCGACTTTAGGGTCGCTTCCTCCGCGCTGCGCGGGTCTCATACGAAAAAACGATTTAATGGGCATTTTCAAGAAACCACTCCTGCGCGGGCAACAGAAACGCGATGACATGCCGGAAGGCCTGTGGGTCAAATGCCCGGAATGCGGCGCACTGATCCACATTCTCGAGTTGAAGCAGAACCTCCAGGTCTGCCCTCACTGCGGCCACCATTTCCTGCTGGATTCCACCGACCGCATCTTCCTCCTGGCCGATCCCGGAACCTTCGAGGAAACCGAGGCCGGGCTTTTCTCCGCAAACCCGCTCGGCTTCGCTGGATATGAGGACAAGATCGCCGCCCTGCGTGCCAAGACCGGGATGAACGACGCGGTTGTTACCGGACGGCTCACGATCCATGAAAAGCCGGCGATGATCGCGGTGATGGATTTCAAGTTTTTCGCGGGATCGATGGGTTCGGTGGTCGGGGAAAAAATCACCCGCGCGATCGAGACGGCCATCGCGGAGAAGCGGGGCGTGATCATCGTTTCCGCGTCCTCCGGCGCGCGGATGCAGGAGGGCATGCTTTCTCTCATGCAGATGGCGAAAACCTGCGGTGCGCTAGCAAGGCTCGCCGAGGCGGGGCTGCCGTTCATTTCCGTCCTTACCCACCCGACCACCGGCGGCGTCACCGCGTCCTTCGCGACGATCGGGGACATCAACATCGCGGAGCCGAAATGCATGATCGGCTTCGCTGGCCCGCGGGTGGTGAAGGAAACGACGCACCAGAATCTCCCGCCCGGTTTCCAGACCGCTGAGTTCATGCTCGAGCACGGCCTCATCGACGCCAT
>CAMBTF010000222.1 GCA_945870545.1 Akkermansia muciniphila | reverse complement strand
GCGGGATTAGAAACGACCCACTCTCCGGGGCGCAGGCCGGAATCGATGCGGACGAGGTTTTCGGCGGTGGCCGACGAAACAACCTGACGGCGCTCGGCGCGGCGAGTGTCCGCATCGCACACCCAGACCGTTCCTTCCGTGAGGGCGGAAGCCGAGACATAAACGGCGACACCGATGGCCGAAGGATCCGATTTATCCTCGCGGAGGGTTTCCAGAAACTCCACACGGGAGAGCATTTCCGGGCGCAGCTTGTCGCTGGGATCGGCGATGCGGACTTTCGCCTGGAGGGTGTTGCGCTGGAGATCCGCCGCGCCCTCGATACGCGTGACGATGCCTTCGAAAATCTCATCCGGCAAAAGGTTGCAGCGGATCTTCGCAGCCTGGCCGACGCTCAATCCGGCGGCGTCTGCGAGCGGCACGTCAACGCGGACCTGAAGATGCGCGGGGTCGTAGAGGATCGCGATCGTGGAGCTGTCCTCCTCGTCCATGCCGACCATTTTTTTCGCGCCAGGCGCGGCTTTCAAAGCGAGGATCCGTCCGTCCACCGGGGCGTGGATACGTGTGCGTTTATAGGCAAGCTCCGCTTTCTCCAGATCGATCTCCGCGCCCTTGATCTGCGACTGGATGGCAAGGATCTCATACGCGATCTTGGACAACTCTTCGGCGATCTCGCCGATGCGCGCCTTGGCGAGATCCACCTCGGCGAGCCTGCGGCGATGGTCGAGCCGCACGGCGAGGCGCTCGTCTCCGGTGATCGCACCCTCTGTCATCTTATCGTAGCGGCGGAGCTTGTCGGCGGCTTCCTCGACGTTCGCCTCGGCCACTTCGAGCATCGCCTTCTCGGCATCTATCTGGCGGATCGCGATCTGTGTACCGACGCAATGCGCGTCGAAGGAGGCCTTCATGTCGGCCAGCTTCGCGGCCATCGCGTCGCGTTCGAGGCGGGTGTCATCTCCAATCAGGGTGGCGAGCAGGTCGCCCTTTTTCACCAACGCGCCCTGCAGCACATGGACTTGATCGACGATGCCGTCGGTGAGCGCGGTAGCCTTGATCGGTAGCGGATCGGGCTCTACCCAGCCAGAAGCTTGGAAAAGAGGCTTTCCCGATGACGTGCGATGTTCGGAGGTGGTGGAACGGGTTATCGTTTCCTCGATTCCGATGGCCGGGACGACAATGACGGCTTTTCCGGGTAGCAATCGGTCCCGGAAAAGCAGAGCAAAGAGCAGCGCGAAGCCTAGGAAGATCGCGAGCGGCAGCAGCCAAACGCCTAGCCTGCGTTTCGCAGATTGGGTGGGCGGTGGTTCTTGAGTGGGCATGTTGGTTCTAAAGGATCGGGTTCGCGGAAAAATGTCCGCAGAAAACATGTAACGCGCGATCCAAGGGGATCACGCCATCGCGGGAATCACGACCGATCTTCAGAGGAGCAGCCGCCGCTGCGTGAGGTAAAGCGGATCCGGTATGACCGGCGGACCGCGCTGGCACAAGGCTACTGCGATTTCGGCAGACAGGGCGTGCGACCGATCAAAGCCGGAAGCCGGAAGCAAAAACCAAGCGCCATCCGCATGCGGAATGTGGGGAGCTGGAGTCTTGTCGGCGTTCGGCAATAACTTCGCGGCGATCATGCAATCAGGCCGCGGGGACTCGTGCTTTCCTTCTTCGCAGCAGCAGTCCTCCACATCGACAGGGCATGTTCCGTCATCCGAAACGAAGGCCATGCTCATCGTGCAGAAATTCCTCATCACTCCGGCCGTGGGCAGGATGAGAGTCATCAGGGCGAAGATGATGGAGGCGAGGAAACGCATCGGAACTACGGGAAGCTACACGGCCTAGCCGCAGGGGCAAGCAGCAAGGATCATCTTCTGAAAACATCCACATCCAATCCGCTTTGGCGGATGATTGATCGCAACGTGCCTGTGCGCAATTCGTGATGATCTGGAACCGGAACTGTGGTGCTACCGCTGGGATCGGTTCGCTGCATCACCATGTGGCTGCCACGCTGCCGCACCAGTTCGAACCCATGACCCTCCAGAACCCGGCGGACATCTTGCCCGGAGAGAACCGGCAGTTTAGGCAACCTGCACCTCCATGGTCGATATGAACGACTCGCTCGCCATCCGCTGCCTGAGCTCCGACTCCGTCGCACACTCGAAGAATAATTCGACCGCTTCTTTCAGATTCGCCTTGGCCTCCTCGACCGTATCCCCCTGCGAGGCCACATCCACTTCTGGGCATAGCGCAACAAATCCCCCGTCTTCTCGTGTCAAGATCGCAGTGAGCATGTGTTTCATGGGGCAATCTGTGACATCAGATTACCACGACAGCAAGCCGTAAGGATCACCCTCCCTATCCCATCTCTCGCCGCCTCATGGGCATCGTGTGGATCGCAGGCAGGAGAAATTTCATGGCCAGACGGGGTAGCCCGTCATTGCTTCGCTGCGAGGATGTATTTCAGGACGGCGGCCTCATCCGCTTCGGAAATGCCCGCGTTCCACGCCATGCCGGGGGTGACGATGTGCCAGTCCTCTTGCGAAACCTTGGAGGGCATCATCGGCTCATGACAGCGTGAGCATTGCGCCATGTAAACCCCGTAGCCCTTTTGCAGAACCGGGAGTTTGTCGCCGCTTTTCGCCGCCATGGCGGCATCGGGCACGGGAATGACCGGAGCGGGCACGCATCCGGCGGCAACGGCGATCAGTAAGGCGAGGGCAGGTTTTTTCATGGCATGATCTAGCGGGAAACCGCCGCCCGCTTCAACCCCCATCTTGGCACAAAGGGAGCTATTTTCGGGGGCGCGGAACATTTTTGACAAATCGCCCGCCATCCCCAACCCTCCGCCCACACGATTTTTTACAAAAGAAAGCAACAACATGAGCTACATCCGCACTTTCACCACCGGCTCCGGCAAAGAGGGCAAACTCCATTCGCTCCCCGCCCTCGCAGAAAAATTCCCGAACCTTTCCAAGCTCCCCGTCTCGATCCGGATCGTGCTCGAATCCCTGCTCCGCAATAACGACGGACTGAAAGTTTCCGACAAGGACATCCACAACCTCGCGAACTACAACGCGAAATCCCCCGGCGATTACGAAATCCCCTTCGTCGTAGCCCGCATCGTGTTGCAAGATTTCACCGGCGTGCCTTTGCTCGTCGATCTCGCCGCGATGCGCTCCGCCGTCCACGCGATGGGCAAGGACGCGAAAATGATCGAGCCACTCGTGCCCGTGGATCTCGTCGTCGATCACTCGGTGCAGGTCGATTACGCGGGCACCGGAGCATCGCTGGAGAAAAACCTAGAACTCGAATTTCACCGCAACCGCGAGCGCTACGAGTTCCTGAAATGGGGCGAGCAGGCGTTCGATACGTTTAAAGTCGTGCCACCCGGCATCGGCATCGTCCACCAGGTGAACCTCGAATACCTCGCGAAGTGCGTGCTTGAGAAAGATGGCGTGTTTTATCCAGACACCCTGGTCGGCACCGACTCCCACACCACCATGATCAACGGCCTCGGCGTCGTCGGCTGGGGCGTGGGCGGCATCGAGGCAGAGGCGGGCATGCTCGGCCAGCCGGTCACTTTCCTCGTTCCTGAGGTCGTCGGAGTTTATCTAACAGGCGAACTCCATACCGGCGTCACCGCCACCGACCTCGTCCTGCTCGTCACCGAAGTTTTGCGGAAAACCAAGGTGGTCGGAAAATTCGTCGAGTTCTACGGCCCCGGCGCGAAAGCCCTCTCGCTGCCTGACCGCGCCACCATCGCCAACATGGCTCCCGAATACGGCGCAACCATGGGCTTCTTCGGCATCGATGAAATCACCACCGGCTACCTCGAAGGCACCGGCCGCTCGCCCGAGCTCTGCACCACCGTCGAAAATTACTACAAGGCGCAGGGCCTATGGGGCATCCCGACCGACCGCGACGCCCTCCAGTTTTCCCAGATCGTCGATCTCGATCTCTCCACGGTGAAACCCGGAGTCGCCGGTCCGAAACGCCCGCAGGATCGCATCGAGCTGGACTCCCTGAAATCCAAGTGGGCGTCCCTCCTCACCGGCCCCGCTCCCGACGGCTACAACAAGCAGCCCGTCATCAACACGGAAGCCC
>CAMBTF010000221.1 GCA_945870545.1 Akkermansia muciniphila | reverse complement strand
GATACGGGCGCGAAGCCGGCCAACGCCGAGGGCAAGGCGGATTCGCGCTGGGTGGTGCTCGATTACATCGATGTGATGGTGCACGTGATGCATGAGGAAATGCGCGAATTTTACGGCCTTGAGGAACTCTGGGCGGACGCGAAGGAAATTGAATGGAGCCCGGCAAGTGCCGGTAAGCGCGATGGCGGCAAGCGGACATCCAATTTCATCCATTGAGGGTGAAGGCACTGAAGGTCGAATCCGGATCGCGTGGACGCGGCGCGGTGTGATTCTCGGCGCGCTTGGATTTTCCCTCATCGCGGTGGGGATGTGGCGGGTGGATGGAGTGATGGCGGCGATGGGAATCGCCGTGGCTGCCCTGTTCGGTGTGGCTTTCGTATTGGGATGGATGAATCTGCGCTCGCTTGCCTTGGCCTACAGCGGGCCGAAGCGGGTGGATGCCGGAAAATGTTTTACGGGAAATCTGACCCTGACGAACGGAAACGGTTTTCTCGACAGCCTGTGGATCGAGTTCGGTGTGGATCTGATGGGGGAGGCAACGGTTTCAGGTAAGGCGTTCTGGATCGCGGAAAGCAGTATCGTAGAGTTGGAGGGGCGGCCTGTTCTGCGGACACGGGGCTTGCGCAGCGAGCAACGGGGCTGGGTGCGGTCGGGTTTCCCGCTGGGGCTGATGACGTTTTCAAAAAGCCTGCCGGTGAAGGCGGAGATCGGGGTTTTACCGAAACCCAACGTGCCGCGCGCGCTGACATTAAGGGGATATCTTCTCGATGGCTCACCGCTGGGAGAGTCGAAACATTTCGGCGGGATCGGCGAGTGGAGGGGACTGCGGGAACGGCGCGGCGGCGACGGACTGCGTCGCATCGCATGGGCGGCGAGCCTGCGCTCCGAGGCGGCAGGCGGGGCGATCCTGGTGCGTGAGGACGAGCCGCCCGGCTCGCAGGCGGAAGGCTGCCTGGTGGTGTTTCATTCCTACGGCGGCGCCGGCGACCTGATCCGGCCTGATCTTTTTGAGAAGGCGCTGTCACTGCTGTGCGGGGCGCTGGGGAGTCTTGTCGGTTACGGGATGCCGGTGCGGTGGATCGCGGATTTCAACGGATGGGAGGAGGGCGTGCTCAAAACGCGGCGGCACTTGGCGGGCGTTCGCGAAAGTTTGCTATCCGTAAAACGCGCTTCCGGCACAGAGGCGCATGATCTCATCGCGGCGCTCGGCAGGGCGCGCGAACAGGAATGCGTGGTGGTCATTTCCGATATGCCGCGCTCCGGGTGGGAGGCCTTCGTGCCGGACTTAGTCATCGCGCCCGTGCTGGTGGATATCCGCGAGTACGATGGTTCCCGTAGAAAGATCGGAAAAGGAGGTCGTCGATGATCTTGCGGCTCATCGGACTGTGTCTCGCAGGGGGAGGGGCTTACGCCCTGTTGCGAGGTTGGCCGGAGGACTTGACGGCCTTGGTGCGATCCTGCCTTGCCGTGTTGCTGCTGGTCGGCGGCCTCGGCTGCTGGGCGGCAAAGCGGAAAAACGATGACCTGCCGATCGCAAAGGGCGTAAGGAAACCGGGCATTCGGGATTTCCTCGCAATGGGCATGGGTATCCTCGCGCTGGAGTGCGGTTTCCTCTGGCTGCTCAATGCCGCGCCGGAGCCGCTCGAAGAGGTGGCCATCCTCATGGAAGCGAAATTCCAGCCCGCCGCCGCCGCCGAGAGATCGGGCAAAGCGGCATCGACCGATGTGGGGAACTGGCTGTGGAGCGATGAGAAACGCCGCGCCCTGCCCCGGCGCACAAACCTGAAGCCGGGCGCGAAACCGGAGATTTTTGTGAAACTCCCGCAGGCAAAGGATGCCGAGCTTTTGCTGAAGCGGAATGTGTATGTGAGAGCGATCATTCTGGATGAATTCGAGGACGGGGTCTGGAGCCGAGGCGGCGATGAGCCAAAGGAGCTGGAGGCGGACGCCCAGGGCTGGATCGGCCTCGGGGAGAGGGGCGACGGGGAGATCCTCCACGAAATTTTCCACGGAAAAGTCGGCGGCGGCAGGGACACGCTGACGGCACTGCAGGGCGTGCGAGCCGTAAGGCTTCCCAGCCTGAAAGTGGTGGCGGATGGCATGGGTTTCCTGCCGGATGTGGGTGGGACATCCGGATACTCATACCTCGCCAGCTCGATTCCCACCACCTTGGAGGATCTTCCCAAAACCGAGGATTGGGGGCAGGGGAAAGCAGTCGTTGCTGCGGGTAGGTTCGCAGCTTTGGCCACGCAGGCGGCAGGCGAAGGTGATCTGCTGAAAAAGCTGCTGAATATCCAATCGTTTCTCCGCGACAATTTCAGCTACTCACTGATGACGGAAAACCGCGATAATCTTGATCCGCTGGAAAATTTTCTCTTCGCCGAGAAACGCGGGCACTGCGAGTTTTTCGCAACGGCAGCAGCACTGATGGCGCGCGAGATCGGGGTGGAGGCGAGGGTGGCGTACGGTTGGGCGGGCGGAGAGTATTTCCCCGACAGCCGCATGTTCGTTTTCCGGGCGCGGGAAGCGCATGCCTGGGTCGAGGTGAAGATGAAGGGAGTCTGGGTGGTGATGGAGCCGACACCTCCCGTGGCGCTCGGCGGGGGCGGTTCGCCACGGCGGGCGGAACCGGGCGAGAAACCTCCCACGGCAGAGGAGGTGCTAGCGGAGGAACAGGAGGAAACGGCCGATAAGGGTGGGGATGTAGGGAAGACCTCGCTGGTGTTGATGGGCGTTTTCGGGGCGGTGGCCGTGACTGCTTTCCTCCTCAAAGGCTTGCGCCGGAAACATGATTTCAGGTTCGAAGATGACAATCAGGGGCCGAAGCGCAGGGGCGGATATTTCGCCGCGTGGCGCCTGGCTTGTGAGAAAAAAGGACTGGCGTGCCGCTCCGGATATACTCTGAAACGGCAGCTTGCGGAGATGAACGCGCCGCCCGCGTTCGCCGATGATCTGCGGGACTATCACTACGCAGTCCTTTACGAGGAAAAGCCGCCCGACACGGATCGCGAGGAGCGGCTTGTAACTGAGATCAAGCGCTGGGAGTAAGGCATGGGTGCGGTGAGCCTTTGACCGCCGTGCTTTCATGGGGCATACTTTCCCCCGACCAGATATGCTGTGCGCCCGTTTGCTTTCGCTTTCAATCTCCTGCCTCGCGGTAGTGGGAGCGGCGGAAAAATTTTCCTTCGAGCGCCCGTTGATGGGGACGAAGTTCGGTGTGGTCTGTTACGCGGAGAGCCGTGTAGTGGCAGAGAAGGCGGCGGAGAAGGCGTTTTCCAAGGCGGAGGAAATCAATGCCGTGGCCTCTGATTATCTGCCGGAGAGCGAACTCTCGCTGCTGTCCACGAAATCTATCGGCGCGCCTGTTCCGCTTTCCCCGCTGCTTTTCGATCTGTTAGATCATTCGCGTCGGATCGCGGAGGCCACCGGTGGAGCCTTTGATCCCACGCTCGGCCCGATGACGAAACTTTGGCGCAAAACACGAGCCAGCGGACGATTGCCCGATGCGGAAAATCTCGCCGCCGCGCGCTACGCCTGCGGCTGGCGGCATTTCACCCTCGATCCGGAGGCCCGCACGATCACCTTGCTCCGGGAGAACATGGCCTTCGATCTCGGCGGTATCGCGAAAGGTTATGCGGCCGATCTGATGCTCGATTCCCTTGCGGCCGCAGGCATCCGTCAGGCGCTGGTAACGGCAGGAGGTGACATCCGGCTTGGCGATGCTCCGCCAGGGCGCGAGGGCTGGAAGGTGGCGGTGAAAACTTTCGAAGTTACGAAAAACGAGGAGATCCTAACCCTATCGAATGCCGCCGTTTCCACTTCCGGCGATCTCCATCAGTCCGTGGAAATCGAGGGCGTTACTTATTCCCATATCCTCGATCCCGCGACCGGCCTCGGCTTAACGCGCCGCGTTGCAGCCAGCGTGATCGCCGATGAAGCGAAGCTCAGCGATGCCCTCGCCACTGCCGCCTGCGTGCTAGGGTCGGATGCGTTGAAAAATTTTCCCGGAGTGCGCGAGGTGCGCGTCCATAAACCGCAAGAACCCCAGCACGGAGAAAAGTAAGGCAAGCCCATGAAAAGGCTTCGTATGGCCATCTCCAATCTGGCT
>CAMBTF010000220.1 GCA_945870545.1 Akkermansia muciniphila | reverse complement strand
CCAAACCCATCATGAGGAAGGCAGTGCGGATGCAATCCGCCGCCACGCTTGCTTTGTCATCACTGGTGGGTGAGAAGCGGCGAGGTTTTATGGATCGTGAGGATGAAAGAGCCGACCTGAGGGGCATGCTGTGGATGTTTGCCTCGGTTGTGCTTTTTGCGGCAAACACGCTACTGATCCGCGCGGCCTCGGAGGTCTCGGCGGTGGCGGACGGGTGGATGGCTTTGCTTTTCCGCGGGGTGATCGGGGTCGTCCTGCTGCAGGCGATTTACCGGAAGGGAGGGGTGCTGGCTTGGCGGCGGATGTTTTCCAGCCGCCTGGTGGTGATGCGCGGCCTCATCGGTGGGGCGGCGATTATCTGTTTTTACATTACCATCGTGAAGCTCGGTGCGGCGCGCGCGACGGTGATCAATCTCACTTACCCGATGTTCGCGACGGTGATCGCCGCGTTCTGGCTGAAGGAGAAAGTCCGCATGGCGAAACGTGTATGGCTGGCGGTGGCCTTGGCGGGGTTGGTGGTTTTCCTCAGCGATGGGAAATCGGCGCTCTCGCCCTCCGCCTACGATTTACTGGCGCTGCTTGGCGCGCTCGCGGCGGGGTGGGTGGTGGTGATCATCCGCAAGCTGCGCCACGACGAGCATCCGGCGCAGATCTACGGCTCGTTGGTGGTCTGTTCTTTGCTGATGGGGCTGCCCTCGATGGGAAAAATCCCTGAGTTGTCCTGGGCGGCTTGGGGTTTCCTAGCGGCGGCCGCGTTCGTCGTCACCTTCGGACAGCTCTACATGACTAGCGCCTACCAGCGGCTCTCCATCGCCCACGGCTCCTCTTTACAAATGACCTTGCCGGTCGTCACTGCTTTCGGCGCCTTCTTGTTCTTTGGTGAAACATTCCAAGCCTACGAGCTCGCCGGGGCGCTGGTGACCCTTTTCGCAATCTGGCGGGTGGCGGTGGGAAAAATATAGGGGGGCGGAGGATATGTCCGGATCACGGTGAGAGCGGTTGGGAGGGTAGGGGCATCCCAGTTTATAAAAACGAATAACCCACCGGCAAGCCCGTCACCTTCTCCAGTTTGATCCCGTAAAGCTCGGCGATCTCCGGAGCTTCGGAGGCGTGATAAACTTCCTGATAATAGACCTCCTTGATGCCGTAGGCGCAGAGCGTCTGCATGCAGGCGGTGCAGGGCATGGTGGTGGTTGCCACGATCTTCGCCTCGCCGCGCTTGAACAGGGAGCATAGGTTGATTTCCGCATGGAGCATGAATTTCTGGCGTCCTTCGCGGTCGGTCCAGAAATCATCGGGTGCGTTGAAGCCGGGCGCTAAGCCGTTGTAGGCGGTGGCGATCACGCGGTTGTCATGGTCGAGCGCGGCGGCGCCAACCTTGCGGTAGGGATCCTCGGAGCGGAGGCTGGCCACTTGGGCGAGAGCCATCGCGTAACGAGGGATGCTGATACGGCTTTCGGACATGGGTGGATTTTCCGAGTTACAAAGCAAACTACAAGGAGAGAAAGCGGGGAGTTGCCACAGGCTGCCGGCACTAGGGAGAGAACCGCACCGATCTCCCATCGAATCAAGAAACAGGGAACCGCGAAGGCGCTAAGACGCAAAGTTTTCTCAGATTGCATTCATAAAAAAACATAAAATCCCCTTGTATCTGCTTCGCGTCTTGGCGCCTTCGCGTGAAGCAGCCTCTCACTGTGAAGGGAATTTATGGTTGTGCGCGTTTCGAAAAACGGGACATTCACCCCACATGAGCGAAGCACTACCACTGGCGACCGTTCGCATCCTTTTCCTCGGTGACATCGTCGGCGAACCGGGACGCAGGGCGGTCATCGATCACCTCGCGGAGATCAGGCGCGCGCATTCCATCGATTTCGTCATCGTGAACGGTGAGAACGCCGCAGCGGGGAAGGGGATCACGCCAAGGATCACCATTGATCTTCTCAGGGCGGGTGCCGCGGTGGTCACGACCGGCGACCATGTCTGGGATCAGAAGGAAATCGTGGACTATTTCCCCACGGAACCCCGACTGCTCAGGCCCGTCAATTATCCGGAGGGCACGCCGGGCGCGGGCAGCGTTACGCTGGAGACGGCGAAAGGAAAAATCGCGGTGGTTCAGGCGCAAGGCCGCACTTTCATGCAGCCGCCGCTGGAAAACCCGTTCCTCGCCGTGGAGGGGGAAGTCCGGCGTTTAAGGGACGAGGGTGTCCGGGTGATCGTGCTTGATTTCCACGCCGAGACGACCTCAGAAAAAATCGCGATGGGCAGGATGTTGGATGGCACCGTCTCGCTAGTCGTAGGCACACACACCCACGTCCAGACCGCAGATGAAGACATTTTCCCCGGAGGCACCGGATACCTCACCGACGCGGGCATGTGCGGGCCGGAAGTTTCCGTGCTCGGCCGTTGCGTTGAGTCCGTCGTCTGGCGTTTCCGCTCCGGGATGCCGACCCGTTTTCCCATCGCCAGCGGTGCCGTGAAGCTTTGCGGCGTGATCATCGAGGCGGACTCCGTCTCCGGGCGCTGCCTCCAGATACGCAGATTCGCTGAAATATATGGCGATCAGGAACCGAAAATCGCTCCGGATATTGCTCAAAATCCCGCAGAATGAAGGGATTTTGGAAAAGTGACGAAACAACCATATTTTTTTTGACAGGATGCCGCGAATTGCTAACTTCCCGCTCGCTCTTCCCCACATGCAGTCAGGGGTGCCGCGCCCAGTCCCGGGTTAAACGAGACAGGTCGCGGTTCTTTTGTCGGCATAAGGTTGGGCTCACAACAATGCACATTGCTCGTGTAGCTCAGGGGTAGAGCGCATCCTTGGTAAGGATGAGGTCGGGGGTTCAATTCCCCCCACGAGCTCCATGAACCACAAGAACATCTCCTAAACATCTCCTAGAACGTCTCAGCGAAACCACAACGAAAATGGCCAAAGAACAATTCCAACGCAACAAGCCGCACGTAAACATCGGCACCATCGGTCACGTCGACCACGGCAAAACCACCCTCACCGCAGCGATCACAAATACGCTCGCTGAGAAAGGCTTCGCCCAGAAAAAAAGCTACGCCGACATCGACGCCGCCCCCGAAGAGCGTGAGCGCGGTATCACGATCAACACCGCGCACGTGGAGTATGAGACGGAAAAACGCCACTATGCGCACGTCGACTGCCCCGGACACGCCGACTATGTGAAAAACATGATCACCGGTGCTGCCCAGATGGATGGCGCGATCCTAGTTTGTTCCGCCGCCGATGGCCCGATGCCGCAAACCCGCGAGCACATCCTTCTCGCCCGCCAGGTCGGTGTTCCAGCCCTTGTGGTCTTCATGAACAAGGTTGACCTTGTTGACGACGCAGAGCTTCTCGAACTCGTTGAGATGGAAATCCGCGATCTTCTTTCTTCCTACGACTTCCCGGGCGATGACATCCCGATCGTAGCCGGATCCGCATCGAAAGCCCTTGCCGGCGATCCCGAGCAGATGGCTAACGTGAACAAACTTATGGATGCGGTTGATTCCTACATCCCCGAGCCAGAGCGTCCGATCGACAAGACTTTCCTCATGCCTATCGAAGACGTGTTCTCGATCGAAGGTCGTGGAACGGTCTGCACCGGCCGTGTCGAGCGCGGTATCGTCAAGAAAATGGAGGAAGTCGAAATCGTCGGCATCCGCGACACCCAGAAGACCACCGTCACGGACATCGAAATGTTCCGCAAGCTGCTCGACGAAGGTCGCGCTGGTGACAACGTCGGACTCCTGGTTCGTGGTCTCAAGAAAAACGATGTCGAGCGCGGCCAGGTGATGGCCAAGCCCGGCACTGTGAAAGGTCACACGACCTTCAAGTCCGAGATCTACGTCCTTTCCAAGGAAGAAGGCGGCCGCCACACTCCGTTTTTCTCGAACTACCGCCCACAATTCTACTTCCGTACGACCGACGTCACTGGTAGCATCAAGCTCCCCGAAGGCGTCGAGATGGTCATGCCCGGCGACAATATCGGCCTTGAGGTCGAACTCATCAACCCGATCGCCATGGAGCCAACCATGCGTTTCGCAATCCGTGAAGGCGGCCGCACCGTCGGCGCCGGACGCGTGGGCGAAATCATCAAATAAGTCAGACCAACGGTATCGCCGGTGAGCTTAGTTCACCA
>CAMBTF010000219.1 GCA_945870545.1 Akkermansia muciniphila | reverse complement strand
GCCGTGGGAGCTTTCGGTTCCGGTCAACCGCCCCGAGGCGTCACGAAACTGTGTGCGGCTGCCGCTTCCCAAAAATTTACTGGTGGTCGCGCTGCCCGAGATGCGACCGCTCGCATCCCGGTAAGTGGTGCTGGATCCACCCGAGGCGGTGGTCTTGGAGGATGCCGTGCCAGCGATCCGACCGCTGGCATCACGGTAAGTGGTTTGCCCGCCGCCGCCCGCGCTGACCTGGGTCGTGGCCGTGCTGATGACCCGCCCGGACGCGTCGCGGATCACGGCGCGCTCCATGCCTGCCGCTTGCTTTTGGCGCTCGATGGTCTGAACCACCCGCCCCGAAGCGTCACGAACCACCTCCCGGCAGGTCTGGGCGCGTGAAACTGTGGAAAGAACGGATAACAACAGCGCAGGAAGCAGGATGGCCTTCATGCAGGGATGGACGGGCGGGAAGGGGATTTATTCGATCTTGGGAAGAAATGAGCAGCTTTTAATTCAACTCCATCTTCGGCTTCCGCTCGGACGACAAAGGTATCCACACCAGCCGCCCGATGATACTGGCGGATCAGAGCGCTCTTCTGGCCGATTAACCTTGAGAGAGCCGCCCCATATCTGCTGAACTGCGCCAGAGCTGAAATTTCGGGTTTTCAGATAAATCTCATTTTTTTACAGCCTGCCCCCGTAAATGTCCCACCCTGGCTGCTATCATCAGCTTGAATAACCGTATCCTCAGCACCGGCCCATGGGCCTTTTCTACCGCAAATCCGTCAAACTAGGACCGTTCAGGGTGAACCTGAGTGGCTCTGGCATCGGCTATTCAGTCGGTGGGCGGGGCTTCCGCGTTGGCAAAAGCTCACGCGGCCGGAACTACACGGCTTTCAGTATCCCCGGCACCGGCGTGGGCTACCGCAGCAGCAGCAAAGGCAGCGGCTGCCTTATTCTACTCGCCGCCATTCCGGCCTCACTCGCACTGTCCCACTGGATCTTCACCTCACTGACATGAACCTCACCTGGAAACGCACCCTCCGCACACCCTCGTCCGAACGATTTCTCGCCCAGCGCGGCGGGACTGACGTCGCAGCGGTCGATCTCCACTACCTCACCAATGGCACGATCGCCGGCACAGTCATCATCCTCAAAGGCTCCGGCCTCGACGAATCCAACATCCAGCCCCTTCTCTCCGCCCTCGACGACGAGTTCCTTCCCGATGTAGACCTTGAGCACGGCAACCTCACCTACACCGTCGTCCTCGGCGAAGTCCTAGGCAACTGGGAGGCGGAGTTGCCGAACACGGAGGCTTGATGAATCCATTAGCTCTTCCATAAGTCGTTTATGAAATTGGTGAAATCAAAACAACGCGTCGCCGATCACGGGGAGGTCTTCACCCCGGAGTGGATGGTCGAGGCGATGCTTGATCTGGTGAAGGGCGAGACCGAGCGCATTGATTCGCGGTTTCTGGAGTCGGCGTGTGGAGATGGCAACTTTCTGGTGAAGATCCTCCAGCGCAAGCTCGCCGCCGTGGAGCTGAAATACGGCAAGTCTGATTTCGAGCGGCTTCACTTCGCCCTCCTCGCGCTCATGTGCATTTACGGGATCGAACTGCTGCCAGACAACATCGCCGAGTGTCGCGCCAACCTGCTGGAGATCTTTGCCGGATACCTGGATCTCCAGCCGACGGATGACCTCTACCTCGCCGGGTTCCACGTGCTCTCGCTCAACCTGGTCCATGGCGATGCCATGAAGATGCTCAACCACGAAGGGCGTTCCATCCGCTTCGCCGAGTGGGGCTACCTGGGCAAGGGCAAGTTCCAACGGCGCGACTTCAAGCTGGATTGCCTGACCGGCTCCTCTTCTTACAGCACCGAGGACTCGCTCTTCGCAGACCTCGGCAAACACGAACTCTTCACCCCCACCAAAACCTACCCACCCATGACCGTGGGTGAACTGGCCGCCGCCGAGAGGGAGGCACGACCATGAACGTTGCAGAGTTGACCGCGCTGATAGATCGCCTTCGCGCGGAGCCACGTGAAACCGAATGGCTTGAGTTTAAGGCCAATCGCTACGAGCCGCAGTTACTGGGTGAATACCTTTCCGCTCTAGCGAATGCTGCCGGTCTCATCGGCAAGCCGCGCGCTTATCTCGTCTTTGGAATCAAGGATGGCACTCATGAAGTCGTTGGAACGGACTTTGATCCCACAAACGCAAAAGGCAATGGAGCCCAACTCCTGCCCCTCTGGCTCTCGCTAGGCCTGCGACCGAATGTCGGCTTTGAAAGCCATACCCTCGTATATCAGGGCAAACGGCTCGTGATCTTCGATATCAACCCGGCTTTCGACCGTCCGGTGGAATTCTACGGAACCGCCCATATCCGTGTGGGGACTTCCAAAACAATCCTCGCGAACCACCCCGAGAAGCAACGCCAGCTCTGGATGCGGCGTGTGGACTGGAGCGCCGCGATTTGCGAGCAAGCATCCCTCGCAGATCTGGATCCCGAGGCCCTGCAAAAAGCCCGCAAGGAGTTCCTCACGAAATTCCCCTCACAGGCCGACGAGGTGGCCGGCTGGGATGACATCACCTTTCTCAACAAAGTGAAGCTCGCAATCCAAGGGCGCATCACCCACGCAGCTCTGCTCCTATTGGGTAAACCGGAGTCCGCCACCCTGCTCAACCCCGCCGTGGCCAAGGTGAGCTGGCTCCTGAAAAACGACCGCAACGAGGATCTCGACTACGAGCATTTCGGCCCGCCTTTCCTACTTCTTGGCGATCGTCTGATGACCCGTATCCGCAACCTCAAGGTACGCGAACTTCCAGAGGGCACCTTGTTTCCCATGGAAATGACGCAGTACGATCCTTGGGTTATCCGCGAGGCGCTGCACAACTGCATCGCGCATCAGGATTACCTCCTGCGCGGGCGCGTCCAGGTCGTGGAAACTCCCGACGCCCTCATCCTAACCAACGTCGGCGGCTTTCTCCCTGGCAGCGTGGAAGCCGTGATCCAGCAGGACGCTCCCTTGGAAATCTACCGCAACCCTTTCCTCGCCGAGGCCATGGTCAACCTCAACCTTATCGATACTCAAGGCGGAGGGATCAAGAAAATGTTCCTCAAGCAGCGCAGCAGGTTCTTCCCCCTTCCCACCTACGATCTCAGCCAGACCGAACGAGTCGTCGTGCGACTCGCCGGGCGCATCCTTGATGAACGTTACGCCCGCATCCTGATGCACAGCGCCGATCTCGATCTGGAAACGATCATCCTACTCGACCGCGTGCAAAAACGCTTCTCTTTAGACAAGGAAGATCATCAGCGCCTCAAACGCCTAGGCCTCGTGGAAGGAAGGTATCCAAATCTCGTCGTGGCAGCGGATATTGCGGCGGCCACTGGCGAAAAGGCTCGCCACATCCGTGACAAGGGTTTGGACAACCGCTACTATCAGGAAATGATCCTGGAACTCATACGCACCCACCAGCCCGTTACCCGCGAGGATGTGGATGCGGTGCTACTGGAAAAATTGCCTGAGGTTTTAGACAGCACACAGAAACACAGAAAAATCAGCAACTTACTGATGCAGCTCTCGCACAAACAGAGAGCCATCGAAAATACCGGAAGCCGAAAGAAGCCTCAATGGATACTGACCGAGAATCACCCCGCTGAAATAAACAAAGAAACAAAGGATCGGAAACAAAGCCGTGCCAGCAAGTGACTCAATTTCAATGAATCCTCTTTTATTTTTCGCCGTCTGTAAGACCCATAAAAAATAAAAGAAACAAAGGAATTAGCAAAAGATGGCGAAAAATCAGCTTAATATCAATAGGTTGCGTTTTACTAAAAGCCCGCCACTCAAAATCAATTAGCAAAAGAAACCCATGCCCGCCGCGCCACAGTCCATTCAAGTTCCCTTCACCCTGCGCGGGCGGAATCCGGACGTGCTCACCTGCATCGCCAATCTCTCCAACGACGAGGTCTTCACCCCGCCCGAACTTGCCAACCGGATGCTCGACACGCTGGCCGAGGCGTGGGCCGCGAACTACGGCGGCGCGAATCTCTGGGCGGATAAGACCGTCACCTTCCTCGACCCCTGCGCGAAGTCCGGCGTGTTCCTCCGCGAGATCACCCGCCGCCTCACCGAGGGCCTGGCCAAGGAGATTCCCAACCTGCAAAAGCG
>CAMBTF010000218.1 GCA_945870545.1 Akkermansia muciniphila | reverse complement strand
CAGTGCCTCACGGACAACATCTCCTTCGTCGGCATAACGACCGGTATGGACGAGACGATCCACAAGCTGATTCAGCGCAGGTGGAAAGGTGACTATCATGCCGATATGGTAATCCGCAGCTGTATTCTGTCCAGAACGGGATTGCTGTGGATGACCCTGGTGTATGCACTGCGTATCACGATTCCATCTCTTCCATTTTCTTTTGTTTTTTGGGCAGGTGCGAGTGGTAATATTTCTCGAGTTCGGTGCGCGGTGGGGATGGGTTTGTGTCCATGCCCTATGTGGCGGTGTCAACGGGGTGGGGGACTAGGTCGGAAAATCTAGTGGGGGGGGCTATGGGTTTGTGCTCCTAGGCAGCGGGTGCCCGGCATGCATGTTGCGGAGTGCCCGCGATGCGGCGGAGTGTATCCAATTTGGTGCCTGGTGCGGCACTCAGGCCTTTTTCCGGAAAGCGCTTTCCACGACCTCGGCGATGATGGTGAGGCCTTCGCGGACGGTGGCCTCGTCCATGGCGAAGGAGACGCGGAGGCACTCGCGGGAGTGAGGCCAGTCGTGTGTCTCGCAGCCGAAGAAGAAGTGGTGGCCGGGGATGACGAGGACTTGGCGGAGCTTGAGGCGCTCGTAGAGCTCGGCGGAGGGGATGGGGAGGCCGGGGAACCAGAGCCAGAGGAAGAGCGCGCCCTCGCTGCGGTGCATCATCCAGGGAAACTTTTCGCCGAACGCCTCTTTCGCGACGGCCTGGGCGAAGCGGGATTTTTCCTCGTAGAAGGGGCGGATCACCTCGCGGCTGAGGGATAGGATCTCGCCGCTGCGGATACGGGGGAGGGCGATCTGCTGGCCACCGCTAGGGTTGGCGAGGCCGGTGATGGCGGTCATGGAAGAGAGCGCGCGGATGATTTCCGGCGGGCCGATGACGATGCCAGTGCGGGTGCCGGGCAGGCCGAGCTTGGAGAGGCTGAGGGTGAGGATGATGTGCCTGTCCCAGAGCGGCTTCGCGTCGGTGAAAATGATGCCGGGGAAGGGGGCGCCGTAGGCGTTGTCGATGATGAGAGGGATGCCGTGTTCCCGCGCGAGGGCGGAGAGGCGGGCCATTTCCCCGTCGCTGAGGACATTGCCGGTGGGGTTGGTGGGGCGGGAAACGCAGATCGCGGCGATGTCCGGGCCGATGGGGAGGTGGTCGAAATCGATGTGGTATTTGAACTCGTGCGGGCCGGTGGTCGCGATCTCCGGGCGCATGGCGAGGAACATGCCGGGATCCAGCCCCTGCGCGGCGTAGCCGATGTATTCCGGGACGAGGGGGAAAAGGATCTTGCGGTGCGAGCCATCCGGCATTTCTCCGGCGAGGAGGTTGAAGAGATGGAAGAACGCCGTCTGCCCGCCGCAGGTGAGGCCGACGTTTTCGGGCGAAATTTCCCAGCCGAAGGTGTCCCGCATGAGATCCGCGATGGCGGCGACGAAGGCCGGATTTCCCTGAGGCGGATCGTAGGTGGTGAGGAAACGGTTCGCGGCGGCGGGGTCGGCGGTGATCTCGGCGAGACGCTCGCGCCAGATGGCGTTGACGGCGGGGATCTGCGCGGGCTGGCCGCCGCCGAGCATTTTCAGATCTGGACCTGCGTTGGCGAGGGCGTGGCCGAGATCGTCCATCAACTCTCCGATGCCGCTGCCGCCCGCGAGGCCGGAGCCGAGTTTGGAAAAGGTGAGGTTCATCGCGAGGGATGATGGCGGGATGGGCGGGGAAGGGAATTCTGAATTCGCCGGGCTTTCACGTTCGGAAAGAGAACCACGGATGAACACGGATAAACACGGATGGTAACTGGAAATAGAATGGATCAGACACCGGTTACCAACCATTCCTTCCGGTATCTCTCACTCTTATCCGTGTGCATCTGTGTTCATCCGTGGTTCCTTCTTCGGAATCTGTCGTTTGCGCTGCGCTTGCAATGCCGCCCGCGAGGCCGGAGCCGAGTTTGGAAAAGGTGAGGTTCATCGCGAGGGATGATGGCGGGATGGGCGGGGAAGGGAATTCTGAATTCGCCGGGCTATCTCGTTCGGAAAGAGAACCACGGATGAACACGGATGGGCGCGAATGAAGAGGGGTGATCTGGAAATTTCACCACAGAGACACGGAGAACACAGAGGGCGTGGATCGAAATCCCAGGGCTTTTAAACTGATGGCTCTGTGTTCTTTGTGTCTCTGTGGTGGAAAATCTTTGACAAGCAGCGGAAGTGCTCGGTGGTTGCAAAGCGGCCCGCGTGGCTACAGCCTCGCGGTGAGATGAGTTTTGATTTCGACACCGTGATCCCGAGGAAAGCGACGGGATGCATCAAGTATGACCGCAAGCCGGAGCTGGATCCGTTCTGGGTGGCAGACATGGATTTCGTTTCCGCGCCGTGCATCCTCGATGCGCTGCGCAAGCGGATCGACCATGGTATTTTCGGCTATGCGCAGGCGCATGCCGGGGTGGGGGAGGCGATTGCGGGGTATCTGGAAACGCGGCGCGGCGTGGCCCTGAACGCGGATCACCTCGTTCATCTCGGCGGGTTGGTGCCGGCGCTTTCGCTGGCGGTGCGGGCGTTCTGCAAGCCGGGCGAGGAGGTGATGACCTGCACGCCGGTGTATTATCCTTTCCTCGGTGTCCACAAGGACGCGGGCGCGGAGCTGCTGGCGGTGGATCATGTGTTCACCGGAGGGCGCTGGGAGTTCGATTGGGCGAAAATGGAGGAGGCCGTTTCGGAGAAAACGAAAGTCTTCCTGCTGTGCAATCCGCAGAACCCGCTGGGTCGCGTGTTTGGTGCGGAGGAGGTCGTGAAGCTCGCGGAGTTCTGCGAGGCGCATGATCTCGTGCTCGTTTCCGATGAAATCCATTGCGACCTGATCCTCGATGAGGAGCGCACGCCGCATTTCTCCGCGCTGAATCTTCCCGCGCATCTTGCGAGACGCACGATCACCCTGCTCTCGCCGAGCAAGACCTGGAACATCGCCGGGCTGGGCTATGCGTTCGCCATCATCCCGGACGATACGCTACGCCGGAAATTTTCTGCGGCCCGCGGCCACACGCTCGCGGAGATCAGCGCGCTTTCCTACCACGCCGCCGAGGCTGCCTACCGCGACGGTGAACCATGGCGCAAGGAACTCATTTCCTACCTGAAAGCGAACTGTGACGAACTCGTGCGCTTCGTGACGGAGGAGTGCGAAGGCCTCACCATCCACCCGCCGGAAGCGACCTATCTCGCATGGATCGACGCCCGTGCGCTCGGCGTGCCGAATCCGGCGGAGTTCTTCGAGAAAGAGGCCGGACTGTTCCTTTCCGACGGCGCGTTTTTCGGCTGGCCGGGGTTTGTGCGTTTCAATTTCGCCTGCCCACGCGAGCGGATGCGGGAGGGGCTGGGGAAAATGAAGGCGGCCCTGGGAGCGCGGGTTTGAAACCCGCTGTCTGATCCAAGCGGCTTGCAAAGCCGCGCTCCCAGTTCAAAAACTGTTCGCGAAGACGCTAAGCAATGGTTTCTAAGATTAGATTCATCAAAAAACATAAATTCCCATTGTATTTGCTTCGCGTCTTAGCGCCTTCGCGCCTTCCCGGTTCAATCACTTTTTTCTGACAAAGTTTTGTGACTGTGCTTCCCATGTGCAGGAAGCCTGGCGACCGATGCACGAGAAAAACGGCTTGATAGCACACGGAATTATGTGCTAGATGGAGAGCATGAAATTCATCCTCAGGGAAGATACGGTCAGCCTCACGGACTTCGCGAGAAACACGAAGAAACACACTGAAGAGCTGGCGGAATGCGGTAGGCCGCGGATACTCACCCAGAACGGCAAGGCGGCGGCGGTGGTTCTTTCGCCCGAAGCTTTCGAGAAAATGGCGCACGACGCGGAGGAGTATGAACTGGATCTGCGGCTGCGCGATGCGATCCGCGACGTGCTCGACGGAAAGCGGGGTGAGCCGGGCGACGTGGTTATGGCAAGGATAAGAAAAGGGATACGAACCCGCGCCGGGAAGGAATGAAAAGGTATCTCATCGAAATCCCTCCCAGAGCGGAGCTTTCCATCGAAGAGATTGAGGCGATCGTTACCATCCTCCAGATCCGCCATGAGAGGCAACCTTGGGCTGAGGGGTAGGTTGTCGCTCAAAGGCTGTTCGCGAAGGTGGCCT
>CAMBTF010000217.1 GCA_945870545.1 Akkermansia muciniphila | reverse complement strand
GATCTGGTTGATCGTGGCGTTGAAGCGGTCGTCGTGGGCGCGGAGGGCTTGGAGCACCTGCCAGACGACCTTGTATTTCTGGTTGTCCTTGAGGGCTTCCTCGGGAGCCACGCCAGCCGGGATGCCGATGGGGAGGATGATGTAGCCGTAGGTTTTCTTTTCCTTGGAACCTTGGGGCGGCTTGCGCATGACGCGGCCGACGGACTGGACGACATCGACGATGGAGTTGCGCGGGTTGAGGAAGAGGACGGCATCGAGCATGGGCACGTCCACGCCTTCGGAAAGGCAGCGGGCGTTGGAAAGGATGCGGCAGCGGTTCGGCTCGGCGGGAGCCTTGAGCCAGTCTAGCAGGCGGTTGCGCTGGATGGCGTTGAAGCCGCCGTCCACGTGGTCGAGCTCACACTGGAGGATGTTTTCCTCGTCGGGGTGATCGGCTTTGTAGCTTTCGATGAGGTCGGCCATTTTCTCGACGAAGGCCTTGGAGTCCTTGATGGAGCGGGAGAAGGCGACGGCGCGGGTCATGTGGCCGGTGTCGCCCTGGAAATCGGTGGCTGTGGCGGTGGAGTTGTCGAGTCGCTTGGCGAGGCCGTTCCAGCAGCCGGTGATTTTCACCGCGTCGTCGAGGGTGAGTTCGTTGTCGGAATTGGTGATTTGTTTCTGGAAGGCTTGGTTGACGTATTTCTCATCCACGGCGAGGACGAGAACCTTGTAGTCGGAGAGGAGGTTTTTCCCGACGGCCTCACCGAAGCCGAGGCGGTGGAGTTCCTCGCCGAAGTAGGCGGCGTCGTCCATGGAGCAGAGTTCGGCGGAGGCTTCGGCGGCCTTGGTTTTCGCATCGTCGCCGTAGAGGCGCGGCGTGGCGGTCATATAGAGGCGCTTTTTGGCCTTGATGAACTTGGCATCGTGGACGCGGACGAAGTGGGATTCGTCCTGCCCGGCGAGGGTGACTCCGGTGGTGCGGTGGGCTTCGTCGCAGATGATGAGATCGAAGTCGGGAAGCCCGGCCTTTTGCGCGTCTGCGACGGAGGCGATGGAATGGTAGGTGGAGAAGACGACGGTGAGGCCTTTGGATTTGGCCTTTGCGGCATGCTTGCGAATGGCGCGGTATTGCTGGCCGAGGGCTTTGGCGGAGGTGGTGGCGGGAAAGAACAGGTCGCTGAGCTGGAAATCGGCGGCATCGTCCTCACCCTTTTCCTTGCGCTGGCCGATGTTCACGTCCGAGCACACGGCGAGGGCGTGGATGGGTTCCTTGGCATGGGCTGTCCACTCGCGTAGGGCTTGGGTCAGCAGGGAGAGCGATGGGACGAGGAAGAGGATGTGTCCGGCGGGGCACATTTCCTCGGCGATGCAGAGGGAGGTGTAGGTTTTCCCGGTGCCGCAAGCCATGATGAGCTTGCCGCGATCCGCCTCGGCGAGTCCTGCCTTCACGTCATCGATGGCCTTGCGGGCATGCGGAAAGGGTGTGCGGCGGGTTTTGAGGGCGAGGTGATCCGGTGATTTCAGCGAGAAGCCGGACCAGTCGATGGGGCTATCATCGAGGTCCTGGACTCGCAGGCGGTTGACGGGCTTGGAGGGGTTGGCGAGGCGCTTTTCGGCATTGCCGCCCCATTTGTCGGTGGTGGAGACGAAGAGGCCGGAGGAGAACTTGGCATTGCCGAGGGCGGCGAAGAAGGTGTCGATGTCCGACTGGGAAAGCGTGTGCTCGGGCAGGTAGAACTTGCACTGGATGGCGCAGAACTCGCCGGTGGCACGCTCTTCGCCAACGAGGTCGATGCCGGTGTCGCCGGTTTTGCCCTTCATGGGCCAATCGTTCCACATCCAGACGTTGGAAAAGCGGTCAGCGAATAAGGGGTCGAGCAGAAGGTAGCGCGCGATGAGGCGCTCGAAGCGGTCGCCGAGGTCGCGGTTGTTAAGGGCTTCATCGCGGAACTGGGCGAGGATGTCGTGGATGGTGGTTTCTGCCATGGGATAATCGGGAGGTTAGGTAAAAAGCACCGTGCGGGAAGCAGAAAGCCAGCCGAATGAAACGAAGCGGACGATGCGGCGGAACGGCCCGCCACGCAACTATACCCTGCGGTTCAGGGATAGGAACGCGCTGCGCGGAATTTCACTTCAGGAAAACCTCGCGCGGTTTCGCACCATCGCCGGGGCCGACGACGCCGCGCTGTTCGAGGATATCGACCATGCGGGCGGCGCGGGTGTAGCCGAGGCGGAGGCGGCGCTGGAGCAGGGAGGTGCTGCATTTCTGCTCCTGGCGGGCGACCTCGATGCACTTGATGATGAGTTCCTCGTCGGCGTCGGAGACCTCGTCTTCCTCGTCATCGCCGGCGGCGTCGATGGTTTCGCGGATGTCCCTTTCGTAGTTCGGCTTCGCCTGCTTGGCGCAGTGAGCGACGATGCGCTCGACCTCCTCGTCGGAAACGAAAGCTCCCTGCGCGCGCTCGAGTTTCGCGGAGCCGGGCGGCAGGTAGAGCATGTCGCCCTTGCCAACGAGCTTGTCGGCGCCCTTGGTGTCGAGGATGACGCGGGAATCGAGCGCGGAGGATACCTGGAAGGCGATGCGGCTGGGTATGTTCGCCTTGATGATGCCGGTGACCACATCGGCGCGCGGCGTCTGGGTGGCGATGATGAGATGGATGCCGGCCGCGCGCGCTTTCTGGGCGATCCGGGCGATGCACATTTCCACATCCGCCGGGGCGGTCTGCATGAGGTCGGCGAGCTCGTCGATCAGCACGACGATGTAAGGGAAACGGTCGGGGATTTCATCTTCCTCGATCTCCAGTTCCTCGAAATCCGCCTCGGGCCCGAGATCGCCGTCCTCCAGCGCGGCGGCGATCGCTTCGATCTCGTCGAGGTCGGTTTCCGGCTCGTCCGCTTCCGGGATCACGGCGGCGGCTTCCTTTTCCGCGCGCGGGCGGTTGTTGAAACCGTCGAAGTTCCGCACGCCCTCCTTGGCGAAGATCTTGTAGCGTTTCTCCATCTCGTTGACCACCCACTTGAGGGCGGCGACGGTCTTTTTCGGATCGGTCACGACTGGCACGACCATGTGCGGGAGCTTGTTGTACATCTGCATCTCCACGACCTTGGGATCGACCATGATGAAACGCAGCTCGTCGGGGCCGAACTTGAAGAGGATGGAGGCGATGATCGAGTTGATGCAGACGGATTTCCCGGAACCCGTGGCACCCGCGACGAGGAGGTGGGGCATGGCGGCGAGGTCACCGATGACGGTTTTCCCGTAAACGTCCTTGCCGAGGGCGAGCGGGATTTTCTTTTTCGCGGAGCGGAACTCGGGGTCGTGCAGGAGCTCGTGGAGCGGCACGGCGACCTTGCTGGAGTTCGCGATCTCGATGCCGACGGTGTCCTTGCCGGGGATGGGGGCGAGGATGTTGATGCGCTCGGCGCAGGTGGCGCGGGCGATGTCCGCCTCAAGCTGCGAGATGCGGGAAACGCGCAGGCCGGTGGAGGGATAAATCTCGTAGCGCGTGATCGTCGGGCCGCGGGTGATGTCGCCGGGCGTGACGTCGATGCCGAAGGCTTTCAGGGTCTCGATGATCGTGGTCTGGATCTCGAGCAGTTCGACGTGGTTCGCGGCCTCAGCCTCGACCTCCACGTCATCTAACAGATCAAATCCGGGCAGTTCGTAGTCCTGGAAACCGGAGATGGAAAGCGACTGGTGGGAGGGCTTCTTGCGCTCGAAGGGCTTCGCGCCGGGTTCCATCACACCGGAGGCGCGGCGCTGGGAGGAATCAATGATCTGCGGGGTCGGGGTTTCGCGGATGGCGAGTTCCTTCTGGCCGGGCTCGTCGGTCTCGGCGCTTTTCAGGCGGGCTATTTCGCGCTCGATCTTGCGTTGCTCGCGCTGGCGTTCGCGCTCGCCGAGGAGTTCCTTTTCCCGCGTCGCCGCGCGTCCGGCTTCGGTGCGGCTTTGTTTCCATGCGTCGATTTTCATTTTCAGCAGGCGATGGCAGCCTTTCGCGAAATCGGCGGGTGTTTGCCCGGCGAGCCAGATCATGCCGAGGAGGTAGGCGGTAGCGGCGAGCGCCATGGTGCCCGGTTTCCCGATCAACGGCATCAGCAGGGAGTCACCGAGCGCCTGGCCGATGACCCCGCCGGGCCGGCCTTTCAGGTTGCAGCGTTCCACCCAATCCATGAAAAGCATGCCCGCTGCGTGGAGGAACACCGCCCC
>CAMBTF010000216.1 GCA_945870545.1 Akkermansia muciniphila | reverse complement strand
CAGGATGCGGCGGATCACAGGGCTCAAGGCAGCACCACCTTTCCGAACCATGTTTCCCATGCCACCGCGACGACCCAGATGAACGCGAAAACCGACAGTGCCATAACCATGATGAATTTCCGCCGCAGCACAGACTGGTAGAGGAAGATCAGCTTCACATCGAGCATGGGGCCGAAGACGAGGAAGGCGAGCTTCGCGCTCCAGGTGAACTTGGCCAGCGTGGCGGCGATGAACGCATCCGAGGTGCTGCAGAGACTGAGGATGAAGGCGAGCGCCATCAGTGCAGCGGGCGCGGCGGCGGGATTCCCCGCAAGGCTGTCCAGCCAGATCGCGCCGGGTGCGATGCCGGTGTTGAAAAGCGCGGTGATCGCCACGCCGATCGTGAAATACACACCCACATCCACGAAGTCCTTTTGCGCAGAACGCATCGCCGCGATGAGCCGGGAGTCGTCGGCTTTTTCGTGGGAATGGCTGTGATCGTGATCGTGGGGGTGGTCATGGCCGCAGCAGGAATGCGGCTCATCGGTTTTATGGGTCGTATAGGACTTATTCTCGATGGAATCCGCGAGACTTTTCCGGAGGACGCGCCGCATCGCAATCCGCGAGACGATCAGACCCACGCCGACGGCGATGAGATAGCCAAGCAACATGCGCCCGCCGGTCATCGCCCACGGCGCCTGGCCTTGGAAGGCTTTCCATGTGCTCAGCGCGGTGATGGGGTTCACGATCGGCGCGGCGAGCATGTAACTGAGCGCACAACCCAGCGGCAGGCCTTTTCCTACGAGCCGCCGGATCACCGGCACGACGGCGCACTCGCAAACCGGGAACACCGCGCCAAGCAAACCGGAGACGAGGACGGCGAGGTTGCGGTTCTTCGGGAGGAAACGATCCATCGTCCCGGCGGGCAGGTAGATGTCGATGAAGCCGCTGATCAGGGTGCCGAGCAGGATGAACGGGGCACCCTCGAAAAGGATGCTAAGGAACGCCAATGCGAAATCCTGTCGGGCGTCTGCGTTCATCTGCATGAAGGCAAGACCGGTTGGGGACGGCTGGCAAGTTTCAAGCGGGAGTGATTGAAAATCATCGGCGGAGCCGACGGGGAGCACACGCGCCCTCGCGTGTAGCGGAGCGCGCCCTCGCGGTCCGCCGGCCGGGTTTATCATACGCGCCGCAAACCCAAATCCACACCCGCTCCATCTCCGGCCGGGTTCCCGGCGAGGGCACCGGAAACAACACGCGAGGGCACATGCGCTCCCCGCCAATTCAAACCATAATCGTTCGCGAAACTTCCGCTGCCGCTTCTTCGCCAGCCAGCAGTGCCACAAACGCCAGGCCGAACTCGATGGCTGTGCCCGCACCGCGGGAGGTCAGCAACTGCGAGCAATACACGCTGCGCTCATCGAGGGCATCAGGCAACTCTCCCCGCGTGGAGAAATGCGCGGTGAAATTCGCGTCATCCAAAAGACCCGCATCTTTCAGCAGCAGCGGCGCGGCGCAGATCGCGGCGATGAGCTTTCCGGAGGTATGGAACGCGCGGATCAAGGCGATGACCTCCGCGTTGTTCCGCAGTTCCATCACGGCCGGGCCACCGGGGAGAAGTAGGGCGTCGAAATCATCGCTGGAAACTTCACTAAGGAGAGCGTCGGCAATCACGCGGACGCCGCATTTTCCCGTGACCTCCCTCGAGGAAACACCCGCCATCACGACTTCAATCCCGGCGCGGCGCAAAAGATCAACCGGCGCGATGGCCTCGATTTCCTCGAAGCCGTTTTCTAGGAGGCAAAGCACCCGTTTCATATCAGTCCCACCGCTTTCCTGACCCGCTCGAGGGTTTTCGCCGCCTCCTCGCGGGCGCGCTCCGCCCCTTTCCGCAGAACCTCATCCACATAACCGGAATCCGCCGCCAGCTCGTCGCGGCGGGCGCGCATCGGCGAAAAATAATCCCAATACGCGTCGGCGAGGCGTTTCTTGAAATCGCCGTAACCGATGCCGCCAGCCTCGTGATCCGCGATCATCTGCGCGAGGTCGGCTTCGGAAGCAAAGAGCTGATAGAGCGCGATCACCGTAGAGTTCTCGGTCGGCTTCGGGTCTTCCACCGGCGTGGAGTCGGTGACGATTTTCATTACTATTTTCCGCAACTTTTTCTCGTCGCCGAAGATGGGCAGGGCGTTGTCGTAGCTCTTGCTCATCTTCCTCCCGTCGAGGCCGATCACGAGTTCGGTCTCCTCGCGTATGATCGCCTCGGGCATCACCACGGTGCCTTCGCCGTAGGTTTCGTTGAGCTTCGTCGCGAGGCTGCGCGTGACCTCAAGGTGCTGCTTCTGATCCTTGCCGACCGGCACCTTGTTCGAATCGTAGAGCAGGATGTCCGCCGCCATCAGCACGGGGTAGGCGAAGAGCGCGTGGTTCGGGGAAATGCCCTGCGAGACCTTGTCCTTGTAGGAGTGACATTTGTTCAGCAGCGGCATCGGGCAGACGGTGGAAAGGATCCACGCCAGCTCATTGACCTCCGGCACCGCGCTCTGGCGGAAGAACACCGATTTCTCCGGATCCAGCCCGCAGGCGAGGAAGTCGATGGCGAGTTCGCGCACGTTTTCCCGCAGCGCCGCGGCATCGCGCCCTGACGTCATCGCATGGTAGTCCGCGATGAAATAAAAGCCCTCGCCCTCCGCCTGGAGCTCCACAGCAGGCTTCATCGCGCCGAAATAATTCCCGACATGCGGTTTCCCGCTCGGCTGCAATCCCGTCAAAATCCTCATGTGGGAAACATGCCTCCCGCCCCTCCCCACGGTCAAGCATCACGCGGAGCCTCTGCGCGCACATCCAATGCAAAGAATCGAACCGCAGATGAACAGGATGGACGCAGATGAAGAGGATTGGTCTCGTAAAAAAATTGATTTTCATAGGTCTCCATCTGCGTCCATCCCGTATATCTGTGGTTGAATCTTCTCCATCGGGCGGTGCCTCTTTATTTGAGGTTTGAAGTTTAAAGTTTAAGGTTTAAAAAAACCGCGCATGCGAATCCTCATCACCGGCGGTGCCGGCTTCCTCGGCTCCCATCTTTGCGAACGCCTTCTCAATGAAGGCAACGAGGTCATCTGCCTCGACAACTATTTCACCGGACGGAAACGCAACATCGCCCACCTGCTAGCGAACCCGTATTTCGAACTCGTCCGCCACGATGTGACCGAGCCGTTCAAGTTCGAGGTGGACCGCATCTACAACCTCGCCTGCCCCGCCTCACCGCCGCACTACCAGCACAACCCGATCAAGACCACCAAGACCTCCGTCCTCGGGGCGATCCATTGCCTCGGCCTTGCGAAACGAATTGGTGCGCGGGTTTTCCAAGCTTCCACCTCCGAGGTTTACGGCGATCCGGAAATCCATCCTCAGCCGGAATCCTACAAGGGTTCCGTCAACCCCATCGGCATCCGCGCCTGTTACGACGAGGGGAAACGCGTCGCGGAAACCCTGTTTTTCGACTACCACCGCCAGAACGGCGTTGATATCCGCGTCGTCCGCATCTTCAACACCTACGGCCCGCGCATGTTGCCGGATGACGGGCGCGTGGTCTCCAACTTCATCGTCCAGGCGCTGCGCGGCGAGGATCTCACCATCTACGGCGACGGCCTCCAGACCCGCTCCTTCTGCTACGTGGACGACCTGATTGATGGCTTCATCCGTCTCATGGAAAAGGAAGACATCACCGGCCCGGTGAACATCGGTAATCCCGGTGAGTTCACCATGCTGGAGCTGGCCGAGTTGGTGCTGAAAAAGATCGGTGGAAAATCCAAGCTCACCCATTTCCCCCTCCCCGGCGATGATCCAAAACAGCGCTGCCCGGACATTACGCTCGCCCGCAAGGAACTCGGCTGGGAGCCAACCGTGAAACTTGAGGACGGGCTAGATCCCACCATAAATTATTTCCGGAAGCTGCTTGCTGAGGGATAGAAATCTAGACCGCTTGCCAAAAGTCTGTCCTTTTATCCCAAATTCCAAAGTTGCAGGGGGCTTCCTTGGAATTTTGACCACGGATGACACGGATGACACGGATGACACGGATTTTCACGGATATAAGGATACACCAAACAGGTTTGAAAATGTTTCCATAACTCGTTCTTCATCCGTGCCTTTCCGTGAAATCCGTGGTTCAATTTCGGAATTCGGGTTCAGCGTTCCTGCCTGTGAACCTAGAATCCGCA
>CAMBTF010000215.1 GCA_945870545.1 Akkermansia muciniphila | reverse complement strand
CGACGTCTTTCATGCTAAACTGCGGAGCCCCCCAGCTCCCCCAGCCCTGGCCAGGGCGGAGGATGAGGAGATTGCTGCCCATCTTGGAAATCTGATCCTTGACCGCCTCGGTGGCACCGCGGCCCAAGGTGACCATCGTAATCACGGCTGCCACGCCGATGACAATTCCGACAACGGTCAGAAATGACCGCGTCAGATTCCGGCGGATCTCGCGCAGGGCGATGAGAAAGGCGTTGAAAATCACTTGGTGGAGTTATTGGTGAAAAGGTTGTGAGTCGGTGGAGGAATCAAAGGAAAATCTGGCCTTATAACTCTTAACGAATCACTTCTCACCTCGTCGTATCCGACGAGATGAGGCCGTCGCGGACTTGGATGATCCGCTGGGCGTAGGCGGCGACCTCGTCCTCGTGGGTGACCATGATGATGGAAATTCCGAGTTTGGTGTTGAGGCCGCAGAGCAGTTCCATGGTCTCCTTGTTAGTTGTGGAATCCAGGTTTCCGGTCGGCTCGTCGGCGAAGAGCGTGTCTGGATTCGTGACGATGGCGCGGGCGATGGCGACGCGTTGCTGCTGGCCACCGGAGAGTTCGGCAGGGGTGTTGCGCTCCTTGTTCGGCAGGCCGACGCTGGCCAGCGCCGCCCGCGCCATATCGTGACGCTGCCTGCGGGAATAGCCGCGATAGAGCAGGGGTAGCTCGACATTTTCCAATGCGGATGTGCGGGCCAACAGATTGAAACCCTGGAAAATAAAACCCAATGCGTGGCGGCGTATGAGGGAGCGCTGGTCCTTGTTGAGCGTCTCCACTTGGATGCCCTTGAATCGGTATGATCCGGAGTCGGGGGTGTCGAGGCAGCCTAACAGGTTCATCAGCGTGGATTTCCCCGAGCCGCTGGGGCCCATGACGGCGACGAACTCACCGCGGCGGATGGATAAATCCACTCCGCGCAGGGCCTGGAAGGCGGCTTCCCCGGTGCCGTAGGTTTTGGTCAGGCTGCGGAGTTCGATGAGCGTTTCTCCGGTCATTCGGCTTTTACGGGCTTAATGCTGACAATGACGGGGGTGCCTGCCGTCAGTTCGGAGCCGGTGATTTCGGTCGTGCGACCATCGGTAATTCCGAGGGCGACCTTTACTTCCGTCGGTTCCCCATTGCGGAGAATCCAGACATGAGGTTCGACGTTGCGGGAGCCCGCTTTGGGAACCGGCGTGCCACGCCAGCGTCGGCCGCCACCGGGTGATAGGCTTTGGACAAGGGTGCGATCTGTTTCGTCCGGTTTCCCGACTGCCGCTGCGAAGGCGGGATCGAAACGAAGAGCCACGTTGGGCACGACGAGGATGTCCGGCTTGTCCACAATGGCGATGTCCACAGTGGCTGTCATGCCTGGGCGCAGCGAGAGATCTTCGTTGGCGACATCCAGCTCGGTGGTGTAGTTGACGACTCCGCTGACGGCGGCGCCCGCGTTGGCATTGTTGCCGTTGCCGTTGCCATTGCCGGCGTTCTGGTTGTTCGCCGAGCCAAATGCCACCTTCTTTACCTTGGCGGTGTAGGAGCGGCCGGGCCAGGCATCCACGCTGAAGGTGGCTGTCTGGCCAGCCTCGACGCGCCCGATATCGGACTCGGAAACGGCGACGATGAGCTCCATTTTTTTCAGATCCTCCGCGATGGTGAAAAGCGTGGGAGCGGTGAATGACGCGGCCACCGTCTGGCCGACTTCGATCGTGCGGGCCAGCACGATGCCGTCCACCGGCGAGATGATGGTGGCTTTCTGCATGTCGCGCTCGAAGGATTTCACATCCGCCTCGGCACCGGCCACGGCGGCCTGGGCGCTTTCCAAGTCCGCCTGCGCGCGGGCGACGGTGGCCCGTGAGGTATCCATGGTGGCGCGTGAGGGAGTCTTGCCGCCGCTGATGTCGAGGAGTTCTTCCTGCCGCGCGAGCGATGCCTTGCTTTCTGTTAGAGTGGCTTGGGCCTGGTTGACTCTGGCCTTGGCGGCGAGCAGCGCGGCGCGGCTGCGCTCGGTTTGCTGGTTGAGTTTGGTGGTGTCGAGCTTGGCGAGAGGCTGGTTCTTTTTCACCATGTCGTTGGTGTCCACGTAAACTTCGTTGATCGTGCCGGAAAGCTCGGAGCCGATGATCACTTGGTTGGTTGGCGCGAGATTTCCCGCCGCGCTGACAATGAGTGAGATACGTCCTATTTTCGCCAACTCTGTGAGGTATTCTGGCTCTTCGCTGACACCCTTGTTCCGGTTGAGCCAGAACCAGATTCCTCCTCCGGAAATCGCTAGGACGACCGCGATGATCAACCACTTGCGGATCGGGCGTGATGCTCCGCTGCGGACGATTTTCGCCAGATCTTCATTCGATTGTAGCTTTGACATGGTGGATGGAAAAATTTTAAGAATTGGGAGACCAACCACCGCCGAGGGCTTTGTAAAGCTGGATGTAAGCGATTGCGCGGTTGGCGCGGACGGTGAAAAGGCTGTCTTCGAGAGCAAGCAGGGCGCGCTGGGAATCGAGGACGGTCAGAATGTCGGTGATGCCCGCTGCGTAGCGCTGCTGGGCGAGCGTGGCGGCCTCGCGGGCGGCGGCTGTGGCCTTTTCCAAAGTTGCGAGACGCTCGGTGGTGCGGCGGCAGGCGATGAGTGAATCCTCCACCTCTGAGAGTGCCAGCAGGACGGTGGAGCGATAGGTTTGAAAGGCTTGTTCCTCGATGGCATTCTGCACGGCGATGCCCGAGCGGATGCGGTCGGCATCAAAGATGGGGCCGCTGAGCCCGGCGATGACGCCGCTGGTCACGGTATCCGGATTGAAGATTTTCCCGGCGCTGAGTGCGTTCGTTCCGAGTGTGCCTGTTAGATTGAGTGAGGGGTAGCGCTCGGCATCTGCGGCTCGCACATTCGCCGCGGCGGCCAACAGTTGATAACCGGCGAGACGGACATCCGGCCGCTGGCGGATGGCGTCTGCGGGAATGCCCACGGCAAGGCTGAGGGCGGGATCGGGAATATTTTTTTGGCCTGAGGCAAGTAGGCCATCCAGACCACCAGGGACTTGGCCGGAAAGGAGTGTGAGGAAATTGCGAGTTTGAGAAATGGACTGCTGGATGGACGGAATCCCGGCGCGTGCTTGCTCCAGGCTGCTTAGGGCTTGGCTGGACTCCAGTGAATCGGTCTCGCCAGCCTGATTACGCCATGTGGCGAGTTGGGAGGTTTCCGAGCGGGTCTGGACGGTGCGCTCAAGCACTTCAAGCGCGGCCTCATAAACGCGGAACTGGGTGTAGGCGATGGCGATTTCCGAAGCGAGCGAGGCTTGCACGGAGTGAAAGTTTTCCTCGCTGGCACTGACTTGCGCGGAGGCGGCCTCCACGATACTGCGGCGCTTGCCGAACAGATCAACCTCCCATGAGGCATTGAGACCGGATGTATAATTGGTAGTGGAACTTGAGCCGGCGTTATCGCTCGAACTGACCAATGCAGAGCCACTCAAGGACGGGAAAAATAGAGATTTTTCGGCATCCCGCCGCGAGCGAGCCTCTCGAATCCGGGCGGAAGCTGATGCCGTGTCTGGGCTATTCTGAAGGGCTGTGGAAATGATCCGTGACAGCGTGGGATCATCGAAACGATTCCACCACCGTGAAAGATCGCGTGACGGCGATGCGACCGGGAAGTTTGCCGCGTTTTTCCAATCCCCAGGCAGTGCCAGGTTTTCCCTCACGCCCGGAACTGGCAGCGCACAACTGGTCAATCCAGCAAACAGAAGACTGATAAATGGAAATGAGCCGGGAAATTTCATGATCAAATGGCAGGAGCCGCGACCCATGTGAACCCTGAAACACAGGGTAAAAAATGGATGTGCGGCAAAAGATTTTATGGATACGCGTTCATTGTGATGAAACTTACACGAATTTAGTAAGGCTGTTTTAATCCGGAAATGCTCGGTTCGGGCAAGTGCGGAATTGGATTCGTCAACCGATTTCAATTTCCTGAGAAAAAATTCGAAATTCGGGTCAGATGCGGCATTTGAGCATTATTGCAGATTTTACAAAATTGTTAACATGCCGAATCTAATCCCAAAATTTGACCCCAAAATTTGCAGATGAAGCTGATTTCGCACCGCTGGGGCGGCTGCTACTACGTCTTAGATTTTTCTTCGTATCTGTCATCTTGGGAAGGAGCAAGATCGGTTGATTCGGCTTGGTAAGCATGCTTAAGCTCCCGT
>CAMBTF010000214.1 GCA_945870545.1 Akkermansia muciniphila | reverse complement strand
GGCGCGCAGGATCTTTCCAGCCGGCGGAGAGCGGGGGCGCACTCCGCGACACGCGGGGGCGCGTGTGCTCCCCTCACTTCTTATCCTTCGCTTTCTGGAAACGGGAACGCCGCTCCGAAGGTGCTAGCTCGGACTCGGGATTCACGGCGGGCTTTTCCTCCACCGCGACCGGAGCTTTCACGACAGCCTTCGGCGCACGCACCTTGATCGGCTTCGGCATCTTCGCGGGCTTCACGCGATTTCCGAACTCCGGCAACTTCCAACCGGTGCGGGTGATCAGCGCGTCGAGCAGGATCAGCAGGAGCAGGGAGATGCCGATGGGCAAATTGAGCGAGGACGCGGCCACGTAAGGCGGGCGCGTCCAGGCTTCCTTGAGGTTGAGTAGTTCGCGGCCGTTCGATTGATGAGAAACGGCGCGCAGCTCCGCGAGGCGCTCCGGCTCGAAAGTCCACTCCACGCTTGCCCCCACGCTCACCGGGCCGAAGCCGATCGCGGTATCACCCACGCGGATCGCGCCTTTCACCACACTACCCTCGTCGAGATCGCGGCTCAGGGAGAAACGGCCCGGCTCGATGCGCCGCCACGGCAGTTCGTAAATCGCGCCGCCCGCGTCGTCCTGGAGTTTCACGGTCGGCGGATCCTTGCTGAGGCGCTCGCCCCATTCCTCGTCGTCGTAAAGCAGATCCAGCTCCAGCCGCGTGCCTTGGATCTTGTGCCGCAGCGCGATGCCGGGCGGCAGCTCCTGACCCATTAGGAAACGCCCGGTCGTTTGCATGAAGTCGCCGTAGCCCGCCCATTCGCGCACCTCCTTGGAAAACTCGCCGCCGAGCGGAAACGAAACCGCCATCGTCCGCCCGAGCCCGCGCCGCGCATGCGCCACGAGTGGCGCGGCATATTCGTCCTTCGAGATCAGGGAAACCGTCGCGTCTTTCCGCGCATAGGAGAGATTGTAGCCGCCGACTTTTCCCATCCATTCCAGCGGTTTCGGAGAAATTTCACTCCAGCGCCCGGAGGCTAGCGTGCCCACCGGTTCCTCGATGAACGCCGAGCGCGCGATCGTCACCGTTTCCTGCGCGAAGATCTGCGGGATGTCCATCGGCTGGTCGGAGAAAAAGATGCGGCCCTTGCCGAGCTTCGCGATGTCCTCGCAGAGCGGCGCGTCCGGATCCGCCTTCGTCCCGAGCCCGATCACGGAAAGCGTCGCGCCTTCCTTCGTCATCTCGTCGATGAGCTTCCGGTAATCGCCGGGTTCCTCGGTATCCTGCGTGTCAGTGAAAAGGATCATGTGCCGCGTCCCCGCCTGCGATTTCCGCAACTCCTCCCAGCCCGCTTTCAGCCCCGTGTAGGCGTAAATCCCGCCGCCGCTCGATGCGATCCGCGCGATCCGCCCCGAAATTTCCTTCTGTTTCCCGCCGATGCTGGTGAGTGGCACCACCTTCGTTGGCTCGCTGTCCACTGCGAAGACCGTGATCTGATCCATCTGCCCTAGCAGGTTCACCGCCGAGATTGCGCCGGAGTTCGCGAGATCCATCTTGGTTTTCCCGCCCGCCACACCCACCGCCATCGAGCCGGAGCGATCCATCACGATGGCCATTGCCACGGCCAGCTTGCGGTGCTCGGATTTCAGCTCCATGGAAACGGGGAGCAGCTCGTCGATGTCGGATTGGAAATAGCCGCCGCTGCCGAAGGAGCGGTTACCGCCCGCCATCAGGAAGCCGCCGCCCTGTTCCTTCACGAAGAAATCGAGGGACTTGAGGAAATCGTTGGGAATCTCGTGTGCGGGGACGTTATTGAAAACGACCGCCTTCGTCCCGCCGAGCATCCCGGCCTTGAGCTGGGAAAAATCGCTAACGATCTGCACGTCGAAATCCATGTCGGCCATCGCTTTCGCCACCGGGTCGTCCGCGTATTTCGTGACTAGCAACAGCCGCGGCCCGCCGGTGATTTCGATCCAGCGCTTCATCCGGTTGTTGCCCGGATGCGCGTCCTTTTCCGGGCGGATCTCCGCATCGTATTCGTAGGAACCCACCCGCGCGATCCGATCCGTGAACTCCGCCGTGGCCGTGCCGTCCTTCACCTCCACCTCGGTCTCGACCAGAGTCTGACCGTTGCGGCGCAGGATCAGCGGCACCTTGCCGTCCTCGTTGCCGCGCAGCAGCACGGAGATCAGGAAAGGCTCACCCACCTGCACTCGTTCGGGAAAGGAAAGCCGAGCCAGCCGGAGATCGCGCGTGGTCTCGTCCCGGATCAGCCGGAAATCAAGGGGCACGCCGCGTTTTCCAAGCTGCGCCCCCGCCTCAGTGAGCGGCTCGGTGGAATAGCCGTCGGTAAAAAGCAAAAGCCGCGTCGGACGTTTTCCGTTCACCTGCGCCATCACGTTGGAGACGGCGAGCCCTGTTTTCGTGAGCTTGCGGGAACCAGTAAATGACGAGCCGTCGATCCCCGCATCCGCCACCTCCGCCGCGAAGTTCACGAAACGCAGGGTGTCTTTCCTGCCCGGCTTCGCGTTCTCCAACAAGCGCGTCCACTCCGGCAAGCCTTTGTCGATGAGATCCTCCGTCGATTCGGAGCGATCTAACAGAACGATCAGATCCAGTGCGTTCTCTTGCATCTGCAGCCGCGGCCCCGCGATCATCGTCACCGCCAGAAAGGCAATGATGGCCCGCAGCGGACGGAACAATCCCAGCCGCGGCCAAAACCAGCCCAGCAACGCTAGGATGGGGAGCAGTAGGAAGCTTTCCAGATAATCAAAGCTCATGCACGGGTAAATCCACACGCTTTCATGTGTGATGGCAAGCGGGTAGCTGAAGCGTGCCACATTATGTCCTTGGATTTAGAACAAATCAGCCCTGTGGAGCTTAGGAGGAAGCTTGACCCGGTTCCTCCGAAAATCCACAACTGGCCATGCAGCCGATTTATGAAGGGAAAGCGAAGCGCCTTTGGACCACTGATGATCCTTCTACCCTGAGGATGGAGTTTAAGAACGACGCTACCGCCTTTAATGGCGAGAAGAAGGCCAGCTTCGAGAATAAGGGTCGGCTCAACAACGCGATCAGCACGCTCATCTACCAGTATCTGGAGAAAACCGGTATCCCCACCCACTTCGTCCGCCAGATCGATGAGACGAACGTCGAGGTGAAAAAGGTCGAGATCGTCATGGTCGAGGTCATCATCCGCAATGTCTCGGCGGGAAGTTTCTGCAAGCGCACCGGCATGGAGGAGGGGATTCCCTTTTCTCAGCCGGTCATCGAGTTTTCCTACAAGAGCGACGCCCTCGGTGATCCACTCATCAACGACGACTACATCCGTGAGATGAAACTCGCCTCCCCGCAAGACATGGCGTTCCTCCGCGAGTCCGCGCTCAAGGTGAATACAATCCTCTCCGGCTTCTTCGCCGAGGTCGGCCTCAAGCTCGTCGATTTCAAGCTCGAGTTCGGCCGCCTCGCCAGCGATCCATCAAAAATCGTCCTCGCCGATGAGATCAGCCCGGATGGCTGCCGCTTGTGGGATCTTAAGACCGGCGAGAAAATGGACAAGGATCGCTTCCGCCGCGATCTCGGTAATGTGATGGAAGCCTATGAGGAAGTCCTGAAACGCCTCAAGGCTCGCCTCGAATCGAACGGGTAAAACATCTATGAAATTTACGGCCGCTGTCCTTTTCCTTTGCCTCGCCTCCTGCTCCGCCCCGGTGGAGCCGCTGATCATCAAGCAGTTCACCCTGCGCGACCAGGAGAACAGCGTCGCGGACGATCCCATGGTGCAGAACGAGAAGCTCCGCCGACTCCATGGCGCGGTCAGCATCGAGGAAAGGAAGCAGCGCCTTGGCCAATACTACGCAGTCCTCTGGAATGCCGATGCGGCCGCCGAAAAGGAAATTGTCTTCCGCTATCAGCAGGGCGCCAGCGGCAGCCGCATCAAGGAAATGCGCCGCACCCTCCCCACCGGCACCTACTCCGGCAAAGAGGAGTTCTCCATCATCGGCGACAACTATCTCAAAAACGGCCGCGTCCTCGCTTGGAAGATCGACCTCACCGCCAACGGCGAAACCATCACCTCGAAGCAGTCCTACCTGTGGGAGTGAAAATTCAAATTTCAAAACTCAAGTTTCAAGGAATAGAGTCAAACGCGTCTTCCTGTTCAACCCGTGGCTGGGACTTGCAGTCACAGTCCGTCGTGGGGACATCCTGTCCCCACTTCTCTTCCCACTTTCCTGAAAGTTG
>CAMBTF010000213.1 GCA_945870545.1 Akkermansia muciniphila | reverse complement strand
TCTCGCGGCGTTTCTTGGAGCGGGAAATGGGCTGTTGGCCATCGTGGTGGGATGGCGGATGATTGACGGGGCCGCCGCCCGGGACGCGGCCGATGCGCGGGTTGTCGTTAGCTGGCTGTTCGGGTTGCCCGGGTTGCCTTTCCCCGCGCGGTGCGGATGGCTCCGGCTGAGGCGGAGGGATCGGGGCGGGTGCCTCGAGGGGAAGGGGAGCTGCGCTCCCAAGGGGAGCTGCGCTTCCAAGGGGGGCGGGTTTCTCGATGACGGCGGTTGTTGCCTCGGAGGCCGCAGGAGCGTTCTTTGCCGCCGCCTTTTTCGCGGCTGTTTTTTTTGCGGCGACCTTCTTCTCGGCGACCTTTTTCACGGCTTTCTTGGCCGCCTTTTTCGCCGGAGCCTTCTTGGCGGCGGTTTTGCGTGCGGGCTTTGCTTTGCTTTCCGCGGAAGGCATTTCGAAAAGGTCGTCGGTGGTGTTTTTGCTCATTCGGGAGAGTAGTGGAAAATCGGATGCGTCGTTCTTTCCTAGTGGATGACGGCGTGGGGAACGTTGATGCGGATAGGGTTCTGGGTCTTCACCGGGGATATGGAAATCCGACGTGAGCTTGAAAAAAGGGGGACGGCGCGGGGTCGTTTCCGGTCGTTGATTCCATCGCGCGGTGCGGGAGGTGACGTGGGATTCGACTGGTGGCGTGGTGGCAAGGGAGAAGATCCCGAAGCCGCCAACCGTCGTGACAACGAAGCGAACATGTGGGCTTGGTGGGCGTTTGGCAATCCCAAAAAAACGGGCGGTGACAGCCGCTGGTTGACGTTCGCGGCAAGGGGTGTGAGTTTCGCGGCGGATGTGGATAAGGTTTATTGGAATTGCGGCGGCGCTGATTCTGGTGGCGGCATGTGAAAGGGAGAAGCGGGTTCCGAGGGCGGTGGCGGTCTCGGAGGACGGCTCGATGGAGGTGAGGGCGATGACATTCAACATCCGCTACGAGAACGGCGGTGACAAGGGTTGGCGAAGCTGGGGCGAGCGGGTGGTGGGCATTGTGAAAATGCTGCGGGCCGAGCAACCGGATTTTCTGGGTATCCAGGAAGGCTTGCACGGGCAGGTGGCGGATCTGCGGGCGTCGTTGCCGGACTATGGTTTCGTCGGTACGGGGCGCAGCGATGGCGGGCGCGAGGGGGAGTATTCAGGAATTTTTTACCAAAGGGATCGCTTTGCGGTGGATGGCGACAAGAGCGGCGTGACCTGGCTTTCCGATTCGCCGGACAAGCCGGGATCGATGACATGGGGCAATGAGATCCCGCGCGTGGCGACGTGGGCGCGGCTGTTAGATCGGGCAAGCGGACAGGGGATCTGGGTAGTGAACATGCACCTCGATCACAGGAGCCAGCCATCGCGGGAGAAGGGCGTGAGGCTCATGGCCGAGAGATTGGTGAAGATGAATCCCAGCGAGGATCCGGTGGTGTGGATGGGGGATTTCAACGCGGTGGAGGGGAATCCTGCGGTGGCTTTCCTCGGGGGCAAGCGGACACCGATCCCAACGGTGAAAGGTTTCGATGGGATGGTGGAGACCTTCGATGTGTTGAATGCCGGGGTGAAAGAACGCGGCACGCTGCATTTCTGGATGAGCGATCCGAACCGGCAGTGGAAGGTGGATCACATTTTCATCTCGAAGGGAGGGGAGGTTCTTCGATCGGGAATCCTTCGGGGAGGGGAGCCGTATCTGTCGGATCATTTTCCGGTAACTGCCACGGTTCGTTTTCCCCCTCGCTGAAGAGGATGGCGTTGAGGCTGTCCTTGAACGAATCCGGCCACGGGAGTTTTGCGAGCGTTCCCGCGTCCCCCCATTTCGGGCTAATGGCCTTGAGTTGGGCGAGGTAGGAAACGGCGGCATCGTGATCGCCAAGGCGTTCGTGCGTGATGGCAAGAAGGGCGGTGGTGTCCTCGATCTCGGCGGGAGGGAGGCCGATTTTTGTGGCGTGGTTCAGGTAGCTGAGTGCGTCCTCGGTGTGGTCTGTGAGGAGCGCGATCCAGCCGGAGCGGATCGCGGTGGAGGGGGCGTTGGGGAAACGGAATAGGCCGGTGTTGAGGATCTCGATGGCTTGGCGCGGGTTGCCTGTTTCAAAGGCGGTGTGGGCGGCCTCGGTGTAATCGGTGGGGAGGTGGTCGGCTTCGGGTTGGTGGGTGATGAGATCGATCCACACCATGTGCGCGGCATCGAAATCAGCGAGCGTGGTCAACGCCGTAGCGCGGACGCGCAGGCAATCTGCGGGCGGTGTGCCGAGACGCTGCGCGTATTCGGCGAGCTGGATGGATGTGGCTGCGTGCGTGGGATTTTCCGAAAGCATGCGGGCGGCGGTGATCGCTTTTCCGGCGATGGTGGGTTGGCCGAGGGTATCGATGGTTTCAGAGTCTGTTAGACGCAGCGAGAAAGCGGAGATGTCGTCCTCGTTTGGATTTTCCGGCAAGGTGAGTGCGGCAAGGATGTCCGCCTGCTCCATGTGGATCTGGTTGAGGATGGGGGTGAAATCCGGGGATTCGTAGCCGTGCCAATCCTCGATCCGGCGTAGTTGGTTGAAGTCGGTTAGCGCGGCTACATCGCGATTCGCCAAGGCAAGCAGTGCGGGCGGGAGGGAGCTTGCTTTTTCTATAGCGCGTGAGATGAATTCCGGTTTCCCCGAATCCAGCGCGTGGAAAAGGGCGGTGGCGAAGGGTAGCCCGTGGGTGGCGGAACCGATCACGGCGAGAGTCGCTTCGCGGTCTCCGGTGACGAAGACCTGCCTGATGATGTCAGCATGGGCGCGGTCGGCAGCGGTGAGTTCGGGAAAATGTTCGGGAAAGGCATCGGCAAGTCGCCGTGTGACGGGTGCGTCCGAGGAAAAGATGCGGAGTGTTTCCGGGAGTTTGCTAGGTAGTTCCTTGGCGAGGGTTTCGAGCCGGTTCGGCGTGGGGATTTCCGTGAGGGTTTGGGTGGAAGGATCGAGCTTGTGACCGGAGAGGGCGTTGAGAAGACTGTTGGAGCTGTTAGATGCATCTTCGGCAGACAAGCGAATGGTGCGATGGATGGTGAGCGTGTTTTCCGAGGTCTGGGTGAGATCGGAGAGGAGGGGGGTGGTGTCAACTTCCGGAGGTGACGAAAGATCGACTTCGATGTTCCCCGTGAGCGGGATTTTACGGGTGCTGCCGTCATGGTTTGTTATGCGCAGGGTGATGCCTTCGAAAGTGGCGGATGTGGATTTCCCGGTGAATGTCTCGGAGCGTAGGACTTGGCCGGTTGTGGAGTCGTGGATGCGCCAGACATGGTGACCGAGCATGTCTTTGGATGGGTTGGCGAAGAGCAGTCCGTTTGCGGAAAACGGCTGGCATTTTATTGGATCGAGTCCCTCTGCGAAAGGATCAAGAGCAGAGATCGGCTTGAGGGTATCCGCATGGCAGAGGAGGTTGATTTGATCGCGTTGGACGATGATGAATTTCGAATCCGGCGATACGTTGAGGTGGGTGATTTCGCGGCCTGTTGTGGGGAACATGACGGCTTGGACGGATGGATCATCTGTTAGGTTCCAGCGGATCACGGTGGGGTGTTCGCCGCCGATGGCGACATAGAGGTTTTCCCCTGCCTCTTCAAAGCGGAGGATGGGAAAGGGATGGCGCAGTTCGATGACGGGCAGGGCGAAATCCGTGGAGGTAAGAATCTTGTCGAGGGCGGCCCGGGTATCGGTTGAGGGGTGGTTGGCGAGGGACGCGGCAAGGTAGGGGATCGCCTTTCCTGACTCGTTGTTTGCCAGATGGTTTTGCGCAAGGGCAAATTGTGCGGCGGCAAGGGTCGCGTCGGACGGCATCGAGGGGATATCGCGGGATACAAGCGCGGGTCTCTCGCATGAGAGCAGACTCAGAATGGCAACGGGAATGGTGAGTCGGTAATTCAAAGTCGATTTACGAGTGGGTGGATTCCCAAAGTTTCACCGCAGGGGCGCAGATATCATAAAGGGAATGCAAAGATTTGCTAGTGTTTCAACCTAGAATCCGCAACGGCAGAGTCCCAATGAGGATCCGTGGTTCTTTGTGCGGGATATCGGTTTAAGGGAGCTTAGGTATCCGGATAAGTCACTGCGAAACTGTCGGAAGGAGCGCTTGTGGTCTTGTTTCCGAATGCGGCGGTTGGCGCGGAGCCCTACAGAAGGCTGGCGCGGAGAGACGCGCTCTCTCATTGGGCTCTCCTCTTCCAGATCCTGTAACACACCAC
>CAMBTF010000212.1 GCA_945870545.1 Akkermansia muciniphila | reverse complement strand
TCGGTGAGCAGGCGGCCGGCGATGTGCTTCTTGATCTTGATCGGGATCTCAGGGTCGCGGGACTCGTAGGTGGCATCGGTCTGGCGGAGGATGAGCTTGCCGTGGATGGGATGCTCGACCTCGACCTCGGGGTAGCTCGTATTCTTCGCATCCTCGGCGAGGCTGCGGGCTTTCACGCAGATGTCGTTCGTGTAGCCGATGATCTCCTTCATGAAATCACCACGCTTGAGCGCGCCTTGCTCCATCTGGTGGAGCTTATATTCCCAATCGCCGGTGAGTTTAGGCGAGTAGAGACCCTCGATATCCATCTGGCGGACGAGCTGGATGAGTCGCAGGCCGGAGGGCGTGACGATGAGCTCGCGCCCCTCGCGAACGATGTATTTCTGGCCGATGAGACCCTCGATGGTCGCCGCGCGGGTGGCGGGTGTGCCGAGGCCGCGCTCGGCCATCGCTTCGCGGAGTTCCTCGTCGTTGATGAGTTTCCCGGCACCTTCCATCGCGGAAAGCAGGGTGGATTCCGTGAAGCGGGCGGGTGGTCGGGTCTGCTCGTGGATGAGTTCCACGGGATCGGCCTTGGCGGTTTCGCCTTTGGAAACACCGACGAGTCCGTCCTTTCCGGCGGCGACACCGGGCTTGCGGCCATAAACTTCCAGCCAGCCGGGCACCGTGAGGATACGTCCCTCCGTTTTGAAAATGTCCTTGTTGCCGCCTTCGGAAACGGTGGAGAGACGCGTGGTCTGCTCGAACTCCGCTTGCGGGTAGAACACGGCGATGAAGCGTTTCACGACCATGTCATAGACCTTCTGCTCGGTCTCGGAAAGTTTCGCGATGGTGCCGGTGGGGATGATGGCAAAGTGATCCGATACCTTCGCGGTGTTGAAAATGCGCTTGGATTGGTGGAGGCGCGGGCCCTTTTCGTCTTTTCCGGCGAGCACGGCCTTCGCGTATTTCGCGACGTCGAGATCGCTGTTGCCGATCTGTTTGAGGGTGTCGCGCACATTCTGGACGTAATCCTCGGGGAGGTAGCGGGAATCCGTCCGGGGGTAGGTGAGGACTTTATGTTTTTCATAAAGAGCCTGGGCGATCTGCAGCGTGCCCTTGGCGGAGAAGGGGGCTTCGCGTTGGAGCGTGGTAAGATCGTAAAGCTGCGGGGCGATCTGGGTCTGTGCTTTTTTCTCCTCGGTGATCGTCGCGGTCTTGCCTTTGCAACGCTCGACGATGGCCTGCGCGAGTTCCTGGCTCCAGATGCGGTCGGCGCGGCCGTGCGGCTTGTCGTCCGATTTCTTGTAATCGGGATCCGTCCATTTCCCGAGATAGTCCCCGGCGGATACATGAAAGGTGCCGTGAACTTCGAAATACGGCTCGGCCTTGAAAGCCTGGATCTCCTCCTCGCGGGCGGCGAGGATGGCCAAGGTCGGTGTCTGCACGCGGCCGGCGGCGGTGATGTTGAAGCCGCCGTGGCGGGAGTTGAAACAGGTCAGCGCGCGGGTCGCGTTGAGGCCGACGAGCCAATCCGACTCCGAGCGGCACTTCGCTGCATCGGCGAGCGGGCGCATCTGCTCGTCGCTGCGGAGATTTTCCCATGCGGAAACGATGGCTCCCGTGGTCATGGATTGCATCCAGAGGCGCTTGACCGGCTTGTCGATGCCCCCGATCTCCATGATGTAGCGGAAAATTAGCTCCCCCTCGCGGCCGGCGTCGCAGGCATTGACGATGAGATCCACGTCCTTGCGCTTCGCCAGCTTCAGCACCTTTTTGAGGCGCGGCTCGGATTGCTCGATGGGGTCGAGCTCGAATTTCTCGGGGACTGCGGGAAGCGCGTTGAAATTCCAAGCCAGTTTCTTGCCGTTTGGCCCCATCGGCATGCGCAGCTCTACCAGGTGGCCGACGGCGGAGGTGATGATCGCCGCGTCGTTTTCGAAATGGATGTCGCGTCCGGCGCCGACCTTGTTGAACTTGCCGAGGGCTTTGGAAAGCGCCTTGGCTAGGTCGTTCATGACGGATGGTTTTTCTGCGATGATCAGTGTTTTAGGCATGGATATTGGCTATTTGAAGTGATTGCTGGCTGGAGGGGACTAGGCAGGGAAATTTCGGGGATGCAAGGAAGAAACGTTTTTGGGGTGGTGCGGAGTCTCTCGTTTGGGCTGGAATCCGCATCTCGTTCCGCTAGTTTACGCCTGCCTTGGAATAATCAGAAAACCGCTGCAAACTTCCCATAGCCTTCCCCTCATGCCTGCTGATTACCACACGCACACGCCCCTATGCAAACACGCCTCCGGCACGCCAGAGGAATATGTAGAGGCGGCCGTCGCGGCGGGCTTGGACGAATATGGCATCTCCGACCACGCGCCCTGCCGCCCGGAGCCTTTCGATGACTGGCGGATGCTCGAATGCGAGCTGCCGGAGTATTTCGATTGGATCGCCCGTGCCAAAACGGCTGCCCGAGACCGCGTGATCGTGCGTGCTGGGATGGAGTGCGATTGGCTGAAGGGTTGCGAAGGCTTCATCGGGGAACTCGCCCGGAAATTCGATTGGGATTACCTGATCGGCTCCGTCCATTACCTCGGCGATTGGGATTTCGACAACCCGAAGTGGCTCGGGAAATGGGCGCAGACCGATGTCGAGGCGGCGTGGTCTGAGTATTGGAAAGCCTACGCAGAAATGGCCGAGTCCGGCCTCTTCGACATCCTCGCTCATCCCGATCTGGTGAAAAAATTCTCGCATGTCCCGCCCGGCGATCTCGATCGCTTCTACGATCCGGTCATCGAGGCCATCGCCGCGAACGGCTCGGTGATCGAGCTGAACACGGCCGGCTGGCACAAGCCCTGTGCCGAGGCCTATCCCGCGCCGCGTTTCCTGGAGCTCGCCGCCTCCGCTGGCATCGGTCTGGTGATTTCCTCCGACGCCCACGCCCCCTCCGAGATCGCCCGCGATTTCGCAAAAGCCCGCGGGCTCGCCAAGGCCGCGGGTTTCCGCGAGACCCAGCGTTTCGAAAAGCGCAGGCGTACTGGAGAGCCGTGTCTCTGACCGGCTTCTTCCATGGCATCGGGCGCACAGAAAGCCGGTCACAGACACGGCTCTCCAAACGTCCTTGAGGTTTAAAGTTTAAAATTTAGAGTTTCCCCATGAAAGCCTACCACGACCTTCTAACCGACGTCCTCGCGAACGGCGAGGAGCGCGGCGACCGCACCGGCACCGGCACGCTCTCGGTCTTCGGCAGGCAGGCGCGCTTCGATCTGCGCCAAGGCTTTCCCTGCCTCACCACGAAGAAGCTCCACCTCCGCTCCATCATCCACGAGCTGCTGTGGTTCCTGAAAGGCGAAACAAACATCGCTTACCTCAAGGAAAACGGGGTCACGATCTGGGACGAATGGGCGGACGCCTCCGGCGAGCTCGGCCCCGTTTACGGCAAGCAATGGCGCGCATGGGAAACAACCGACGGGCGCGTGGTGGATCAGATCGCGCTGCTCATCGATGGGCTCATCGGCAATCCCCATTCACGCCGCCACCTCGTATCTGCCTGGAATGTCGGCGATGTCAGCCGCATGGCGCTGCCACCGTGCCACCTGCTGTTCCAATTCTACGTTCACGAACCTCAGGGCGGCGGCAAGCCCGGCCTTTCCTGCCAGCTCTACCAGCGCAGCGCGGATCTCTTTCTCGGCGTGCCTTTCAACATCGCCTCCTACGCCCTCTTTACCCACATCGTCGCCCAGGTCTGCGGCTACGAAGCCCGCGATTTCGTCCACACCTTCGGCGATCTCCACCTCTACCAAAACCACCTCGACCAAGCGAAGCTCCAGCTCACCCGCGAGCCCCGCGCCCTGCCCACCCTCCACCTCAATCCCGAGGTGAAATTCATCGACGCCTTCACCTTCGACGACATCCGCCTCGAAGGCTACGATCCCCATCCCGCCATCAAGGCCCCCATCGCAGTTTGAGAGGGAGGGAACGGGAGAGTGGGATTGCCCCAATAACCGATAACAAATATCTTCTAACTTCATTCATAGAATGCTCATCGCCGTTGTCGCCATGGATCCGAACCGCCTCATCGGGCGCGATGGCAGTTTGCCGTGGCATCTCCCGGAGGATCTCGCCTTTTTCAAAAAAACCACCCTCGGCCACCCGGTGCTGATGGGCAGGAAAACCTTCGAGTCCATCGGCCGGCCCTTGCCGAAACGCCGCAACATCGTCCTCACCCGCGACCGCTCGTGGAGCCATCCCGGCGTCGAGGTGATCCATAGCCCCGA
>CAMBTF010000211.1 GCA_945870545.1 Akkermansia muciniphila | reverse complement strand
AACGACGCCTTCGGCACCGCCCACCGCGCCCATGCCTCCACCGAGGGAGTTACGAAATTCATCCCGGTCTCCGCGATGGGCTTCCTCATCGAGAGCGAACTGGAATACCTTGAGGTGAAACTCGACAACCCGGAGCGCCCTTTCCTAGTGATCATGGGCGGCTCCAAGGTTTCCGACAAGATCCAGGTCATCACCGCCCTCATGGAAAAGGCCGACGCCTTCCTCATCGGCGGCGCGATGGCGAACACCTTCCGCAAGGCGCAGGGATACGAGACCGGCGACTCCCGCGTGGAGTCCGATAAGCTCGACCTCGCACTGAGCATCCTCGCCAAGGCGAAGGAAAAGGGCGTGGAGTTCCTGCTTCCCGCCGACACCCGCGTCACCCAGGAATTCAAGGAAGGCGCGGCAACCAAGCTTTCCGGAATCTACGGCCAGGGCGGCGGCGTCGAGAAAGGCTGGGAGGGCATTGATATCGGTGATGTCGCCATCCAGGAATTCGTGGCGGAAATCGCGAAAGCGAAAACGATCATCTGGAACGGTCCGGTGGGCGTGTTCGAGATCGAGGCCTTCGCCCACGGCACCAAAGCGATCGCCGAGGCCATGGCGGCTTCCGATGCCGTGACCATCGTCGGCGGCGGCGACTCCGTGACCGCCGTCAACAAGTTCGGCCTCGACGACAAGATGACCTTCATTTCCACTGGCGGCGGCGCGTCGCTCGAACTCCTCGAAGGCAAAACGCTTCCCGGTGTCGCCGCACTCAGCGAGGCGTAAACTCCACGAATCACTTCTAACTAGTAACGTTTAACCAAAGCCATGACCCGCAAGCCGATCTTCGCCGCCAACTGGAAAATGAACAAGGGAGCCTCGGAAACCGAGGATTTCATCAAATCCTTCCTCTCGAAAACGCAGGGCCTCAACTTGCCCGCGGAAATTGTGATCGCGCCACCTTTTGTTTCCCTGCCGAAGCTCGCCGACCTGCTCCATGACTCAAACCCCGGCCAGAACGCCCACGCGATCCAGATCGCCGCGCAGAACTGCTCGCAGTATGACTCGGGAGCCTACACCGGCGAGGTCAGCGTGCTCATGCTCCGCGAGTTTTTCGTCCACTATGTGATTATCGGTCACAGCGAGCGCCGGGCGATCTACGGGGAAACGGATGCCATGATCAACGCGAAGATCCGCAAGGCCCGCGAGGCGAACCTCAAGCCTATTTTCTGCATCGGCGAGACGCTTGCGGAGCGCGAAGGCGGCATGCTGGAGACCGTCCTGCGCACCCAGGTGACCGACGGCCTCAAGGATGTTTCCGAAAAGGATCTTTCCGATATCGTGATCGCCTACGAGCCCGTCTGGGCGATCGGCACCGGCGTCACCGCCACCTCGGAACAGGCGCAGGAAGCTCACGCCTACGTCCGCTCCCTCATCGCCGATCTCTACGGTTCTGATCCCGCCGCGAAGATCCGTATCCAATACGGCGGTTCCGTGAAACCGAACAACGCCGCCGAACTCATGGCCTGCCCCGACATCGACGGCGCCCTGATCGGCGGTGCAGCGCTTGATCCGCAATCGTTCCTCGAGATCATCCGCAACGGCACTGCGGAGTAAAACATTCCCTTGCATCGCAAGAAACCGGGAGGACTTTGAGGTTTATGAAAATTCCATCCCTGCTGATGCTCGCGTCCCTCTGTTCCTGCGCGATCGAGGAACCCGCCTTCGAATCCGTCCGCAAGGAGGGCAATTTCGAAGTCCGCAAATACGCCGTCATACCCGTCGTCTCCGCACCGATGCAAGACATGGGAAAACGCGACGACTCGTTCCGCACGCTGTTCCGCTACATCAGCGGTGCGAACGAGGACAAATCGAAGATCGCGATGACCTCGCCCGTGTTCATGGAAAACGGAGCCGCTGCCGACAAGGCAGGACGGATGAGTTTCATGATCCCGGCCAAGGTTTCGGAAAAAGGTGCACCCGCCCCCACAGCGGAGGACGTCGCCATTTCGGAGATCGGCGGCGGCACCTTCGCGGTGCTGCGTTTCAAGGGCTGGAAGGATGACGCGAAACGCGAGGATGCGACCGGTAACCTCGCGAAACTCATTTCCGAAGCAGCGCTCAAGCCCATCGGCAAACCGTTCTACGCGTTTTATGATCCGCCATGGACACCCGAGGCGCTGCGCCGCAATGAGGTCTGGCAGCGAGTGGAGCCGTAATTTTCCCAAAGCGCGTCCAGCTTCTGCCCTATCTCAGCGCGACCGGCTTTTCGAGGATTTCCTTCAGCAAAAAGGCTTGGCGGAGTTCTTCTCGGCTGCGGAGTCGCGATTTTAGCGAAACGCCGGAAACAGTGCCCACATCCGCCAAAGAGCGTTTCTGGGGAAGCAGGCTGTCGCTGATTTCGCGGGCGCCGCGAGTCCGTTTCATTTCCTTCAGCTTATCCGCGAGTTGCTGCTGGCGGGCGAGCTCAGAGGAGGTGTCGAAGGCTGTCGGCGCAGGTTCAGCCTCGCGGGATTTCCGGCGCAGCGCGGGCGTGGGGGCGATCATGCCGCCGGGCGGCTGCGGGAAAGCATGGGGAGGCAGCGGTGGCGGGACGGCGGGGCGGGAATGGCGGCGCTCCGTCTCCTCCCATATCTCCTCAAGGTCGGCGGGGTCATAACCCGGATCCTGGTTCTGCCGGGCTTCGGCGCGGGCCTTCAGCCACTGCGAGATCGCTCCCACGAAGAGCAAGATGATCAGGGAAATGTTATCGCGAATGATATCCACAGTCGAAAAGTAAACAGGTTATTTGCCCTCGCCAAGCTCGACCTTGTAGTCGCCGATGGCCCACTGGATGCCTGCGAGGTAATGGCGGACGACCTTGGGGTGCCAATACATCTCATGGTTGTGCCCAAGGGAGCTGTAGAACACGCGGCCTTTTTCCCAGTTCCGCGCCCATGAGACACCGAAGTCGTTGTCCTTGCGGTTGATACCTTTCACTTCGGCGGATTTCTCGGGGTCGAGGCGGAGCAGCATGTGGACTTTCGAGGCATCGTAAGGAGCCTTGAACTGGTAGATCTCCTCCTTGAACTCAAGCCGCTCGCCTCCAAACATGGCCGCCAGCGGGTGTTTTTCCTGACCAGGCTCGACGTAAAGGTTCACCTGAGTGCCCGCCATCCAAGGGTGGCCGTCGAAGTATCCGTTCATCATCTCGCCGTATTCCTTCCATTCGTAAAAGGTATCGGTGGCGGCGTGGATACCAACGAAGCCGCCGCCGCCCTTTATGTAGGCCATGAGGTTTTCCTTGAGCACAAGCTCGCGCGCCTTTGCGGCCGCCTTTTCCTCCTCGCTCATTTTTTGCAGCTCCTCCTTGAAAGGGGCGAAGGCGTTCTGGGTCGTACTGAGGAAACAGATCGCGTCGAACTGGCCGATCTTGTCCTTCTCGAACATCGCGAGGTCATCGCTGATCACCGCCTCGAACGCGTCGGTCTTCTCGCCCATCTCCGCGAAGGCGAGCTTGCCCGTGACGATGGATTCATGGCGGAAACCGTTGGTGCGGGAAAAGACGAGCAGCTTGCGTGGCTGCGCGGGCTTTGCATACGCCTCGGCGGGGATCGCCTCGGCGATCTTCTCCGCTGCTCCGGCGGGCGGCTGCTCACTGGCGGGGTTGTAGGCGACGACGGCTAACGCGAGGGCTCCGACAAGTATGGCGGGAAAAAGTGCTTTCATCGGCGCAAGCTTCCACCATCACCGCCCTGCTGCCCACCAAAAATTTCCACGAACACCTCAGCGAAGCGCGACCGTGCGGATGCGGTGGGAGGCATCGAGCTTCTGCACGGCCTGCCGCACACTTTGCTGCACCGCCGCGTCTCCGTAGTATGGTCCTGCGCCCGGGCCGCCGGTAGTGTGTGTTTCCAGCAATACCAAATCGTTGCCGACGATCAGGAAGGAGGGATTCCCGCTATCACCGACGACAAGGTTCTTTGACCAGCCATGAAGATTGTTGGCTTGATGCTTGAACGCAACGATGCCGTTTCCGAAACCGGCGATCCGATGGACAAAGAGATTGCGGTCCTGATCACTGACGATCACAGGTCTGTCCAATAGCGCGGATGCATCCGCCCCGACGCCGGGCAAGGAATAGGGTCGGTAGTTGGCGGGCACGGCTTCATCGAGCAGGCCAACCATCACATCCCCGGCACCGGCCTCGAAGCCGATGAGCTTGCGCTGGATGCGCTTGCCATTGCGGTCATGGAAAACCACGGGCGCGGCGGCGGGCCTTGCGTAGTGTTTCGCCATCACCAC
>CAMBTF010000210.1 GCA_945870545.1 Akkermansia muciniphila | reverse complement strand
CCTAGTTTGACAACCGCTAAATTCGCCGCCCTGCGGATTTTTACGGTCGGGAAACCGGAAAAGTGTAACTGGATCAATCCGCAAGGGAGCGCTCTGCCTCCAGCCAATCGCTGTTGTGGCAGCCGGGCAGTCCCTGCTCCACACGTTGGCGGTAGTTTAGGTATGCGGCCTTGGCCACCGCATCAATGGAAAGGACGGCCTTCTTTGCCGGCGCTTTTTTGGCCGCCACCTTCTTCACGGCGGCTTTTTTTCCGGCAGCTTTAACAACGGTTTTTTTGGCCGTTACCTTCTTGGTTGTTTTTTTGGCGGGCATGGTTTTACGGGGATAATGTTTGTACAGCACTTTTGATGCCGGTACGCGTATATGCATTTTTTTCCGGCATTGCCAGCATCATTCTATGGATTATCATGCACCCCATGGAGCAAGGGTATCGCTGGAGCGACACGCGCGACGCGGACACCTACCGCCTCCCCGGCCCCGAGCACCTCGGGCGTTGGGCGGCGGCGGCGATGTTCGTATCCATCCTTCTGCATGTGTTGGTGTTTTTCGCCCTGGATCATGTGAAATTCGCGCTCGGCATCCAGCAACCGGAAGAAATTTCCACCGGCCAAATCAACGTCCGCCAAGTGGAGGTGAGGCCGTATGAGCCGGAGCGCGCCCTGCCACCGGAGGAAACCATCACCCCGCCCAACGAATCCGCCGCCTTGGTGGAGGAGGTGGACTTGCTCGACCTGCTGCCCGAAGACACCGAGATCGACATCGCCCCGGATGTGGTCGATCCCGCCTACGCCCTGAAAATTTCCAGCCCGCTGGCGGAAGGCGACCTCGATGCCCCGGACACCACGGTTTCCTCGAACTTCGACCTCGACGCGGACCTGCCCGATTTCGGCCGCATGGAATCGGAGCTGAAACCGGCCGCCGTGGGACAGATCACGGTCGATCCCGGCGCGGTGCAGGTAGATGACGGCGAGATGACGAAATTCACCGAAGACCTCATCAAGCGCGGCAACAACGGCCTAGTGGACAACGGTAAGCTCGCCGGCGTCGAATCGCTCGACGAGCTGCTCGACCTGCCGCCAAACATCCTGCTTTCCAAAAAAACCCTGCTGCCCAGCGACCTGCTCTTCGAGTTCAACCGCGCCGAACTCCGCGAGAGCGCGAAGGTCGGGCTAATGAAGCTCGCCCTGCTCATCGACAAGAACCCGAACCTCTACTGCTGGATCGAAGGCTACAGCGATCTAATCGGCGGCGAGGAATTCAACATCGAGCTCTCCCGCAAACGCGCGCAATCCGTAAAAGATTATTTGGTCACCGCGATGCAGATGAATCCCGACCGCATCATCACGCGGGGCTTCGGGAAATCGCAGCCGCTGGTCGTGGACGGCGACGCCGACGCACAGGCACCAAACCGCCGTGTGGAGATCCGGATGCGTAAAACTCCGCCGACCGACAAGCCGGTCAAGGTGACACCGAAAGCCCGTCCGGTGCCCGAGCCCACACCGCCACCCGCGCCGGAACCCGTCCCGCCCAAAGCGGTGATGGTGAAACCCAACATCATCCCTGAGCCCGAACCTCTCAAGGCGACGCCCGTTCCCGAAGAGCCTCCCGTTTTGAAAGCCACGCCCGTCGAGCCGCCGCCCGCGCCCCGCGCCCTCCCTGTTGAGCCGTGAGTGTTTCCGGAAATTCCCTCCTCGGCACCAGCTTCGCCGAGCTCGAAAGCTTGCTCGCCGCAGACGGCGTGCTCGCCCACCATGCAAAGCAGCTCTGGAGCACCATCCACCGCCAGGCCGCCGCCGATCCCACTTCCGTTTCCCTTTCCCCACCGCTGGCAAAATGGGTCGCGGAAAACATCGGTGCCGGGAAAAAACATTTCATCGATCTCCCCGGGCAAGCCGAGGAAATCCATAGCTCGGACGGCCTCACCCGCAAATACCTCCTGCGCCTCGCCGACGGGCAGGTGATCGAGACCGTGCTGATGGAATACGAGGGCCGCTTCACCGCCTGCGTCAGCTCCCAGGCAGGATGCGCGATGGGCTGCGTGTTCTGCGCCACGGGCCAGATGGGTTTCGTGCGCCACCTCACCGCCGGGGAAATCGTCGCGCAGGTGCTGCACGTCCGCCGCGCACTCGCCGCCAGCCATCCGCACCGCCGCCTCCGTAACCTAGTGCTCATGGGCATGGGCGAGCCGCTGCACAACTACGACGCGGTCATGAAAGCGATGGACATCGTTTCCGACCCACGAGGCTGCGCGATCGGCGCGGCACGCATCGCGATCAGCACCGTCGGATACGTCCCGAACATCCTGCGCATGGCGAGGGAGAAACGCCCTTACCGCCTCGCCGTAAGCCTCCACGGCTCCACCGAGGCGGAGCGCTCCGCCCTCGTCCCCGCCAGCAAGAAGTGGGATCTCGAAACCCTCATCGCCGCCTGCCGCAGCTACTCGCGAGATACGGGCAAACGCATCTTTTTTGAGTGGACGCTCATCGCCGGGAAAAACGATTCCGAGGACACCGCCCGCCGCCTCGCCGCCCTGCTCGATGGCATCGACAGCCACGTGAACCTCATCCCGCTGAACCCCACCGCCGGCTACGACGGACATAGTAGTTTATCCGGCCGCGCCTTCCAGGAAGCCCTCCGCGGATGGGGCATCCCCTGCACCTTCCGCCAGCGCCGCGGCATTGATGTTGCCGCTGGCTGCGGCATGCTTAAGGCGGCGAAATCCAAGCTCTAGGCTGCCTTAAGTTTGCGGAACGGATGCAGCCTCCGCGCACTTCAAACCATCCAGCGCGGCGGAGACGATGCCGCCCGCGTAGCCCGCTCCCTCACCGCAGGGGAAAAGGCCGGCGATCTCCGGATGCTGGAGGCTTTCGGCGTCGCGGGGGATGCGGAGGGGCGATGAGGTGCGGGTCTCGAAGCCAAGCAGCAAGGCCTCGCGAGAAGCGTAGCCGCGGATCTGGCGGTCGAAGAGACGCAGGCCTTCGCGGATGCGCGAGGTCACGGGTTTCGGCAGCAGCTCGTGCAAAGGAGCGGCGTGGAGGCCGGGGAAGTACGAGGTTTCTGGTAGATCGGCGGAAATTTTCCCAGAAAGGTAATCGGCGGCGCGCTGCGCGGGGGCGATCTGGCCGAGCGCGGCGTTGCCACCCGCGCTTTTCGCGCTGCGCTCGATGGTTTCCTGAAAGGCGATGCCCGCCATGATGCCGTGCTGCGGAATGAGATGCGCGATGTCCTCCGGCTCGATGGTTGTCACCAAGCCCGAATTCGCGAACGGCGAATCGCGGCGGGAAAGCGACATGCCGTTGACGACCACCTGTGCGTCTTCCGTCGCCGCCGGGACGATCCAGCCGCCGGGGCACATGCAGAAGGAATGCACGCCACGGTCGGCGATCTTCGTCGCGAGCCGGTAGCGCGCGGCGGGCAACAGGTCGGGGCGCGGCTGGCCTGCCGGGATGTGGTATTGGCAGTTGTCGATGAACGGCTGGGTGTGCTCGATGCGGAAGCCGATGGCGAAGGGCTTGTGTTCCATCAGGATGCTTTTTTTCGCAAGCAGGGCGTAGATATCCCGCGCCGAGTGGCCGGTGGCGAGGAGGGTGGCGTCGGCGAGAAATTCCCTGCCGTCCGTGGTCGTGACTCCGCGGATTTTCCCTCCGGAAATGATCAGGTCGTTCACTTTCGCGTGGAAATGCACCTCGCCGCCGTGGCTGATGATGGAGGCGCGGATCGCCTTGACCACGTTCGGCAACAGGTTCGATCCAATGTGCGGATGGGCGTCGGTCAGGATTTTCTCCGGCGCACCGTGGGCGCAGAGGATGCGGTAAACCTCCGCTACCGGCCCGCGTTTCGTGGCGCGGGTGTAGAGTTTCCCGTCGGAAAAAGTGCCTGCGCCGCCCTCGCCGAAGCAGTAGTTCGAGTCCTCGATCACGCGCCCCTCACGGAGGATGGGGGCGAGATCGAAGCGCCGCGCCGAGGCGTCTTTCCCACGTTCCAAGATGATCGGTTTCGCGCCCAGCTCCAGGCAACGCAGCGCCGCGAACAGCCCCGCCGGCCCGGCGCCTACGATCAGCACCCGCTTCGCATCATTCGCAAGCGCCGGAGCCGACCACACGGGCGCGGCCTCCTCGGGTAGCTCCTCATCCACCGCCACCTCCACCCGGAGCTGCACCTTCACCTGCCGCTGCCGGGCATCAATGGAATGTTTCCGCAAACGCAAACCCCGCACCCGATCCGGCGAAACGCCCAGTATCCGCGCCGCCGCACCACGCCGGGCTTCCGAATCT
>CAMBTF010000209.1 GCA_945870545.1 Akkermansia muciniphila | reverse complement strand
TGAAAACCGTGTGGGCGGTAGCCCGCGTCCCTCAGCATCAGGCGGCGATCCTGAAGGAAGGCCTCACCGCGCGCATCCGCATCCCCTCTCTCGGGACAGAGGAATCGGTGTCCGCTTTTCTCAGGCTCCATGTCGGTGAGGAAACGAACTCCACAACGCTGGGCGCGATCTTCGAGTTACCAAATCCCGATTTCACACTCCGCCCCGGCATGAGGGCAGAGTTTTCCCTCATCGCAGCGAACCGGGAAAACATCCTCAGCGTCCCGCGTGCTGCCTTGCAGGGCGACCGCGCGAACCGCTTCGTTTTCATCAAAGACTACGAGCTGGAGAACGCCTTCGTCCGCATCCCCGTGACCGTCGGCGAAATCAGCGGAGAACGCGCGGAAATCACCACCGGCTTACTTCCCGGAGACGAGGTGGTAGTGAAAGGATCCTACGCGCTTTCCTTCGCCGGAAAGGGCAGCGTCTCGCTGAAAGAGGCTCTCGATGCCGCCCACGGACATCCCCACAATGAGGACGGAACGGAGATGACCGCTGAGCAGCTCGCCGCATCCGGCGGCGATCATGGCCATGACCACGAACACGGCAGCAACAGCCCGCTCGTTGTCTTCCTCGGCATCACGTGCGGCGTGCTTTTGATGCTGCTCATCGCCAGCGCGTTTATCCGGAAAAAATCATCGAGGGAAACCACATGAAGCCCATTGCCTTACTCCCACGGATTCAAAATGCTCGCTCCACTTCTGCGGAAATCTTTGGTGTTTCTCGTCACCATCGTCAATCCGTGCACCAAGGCGGTCGCTGCCATCAGCCCGTCCGTGTCTGGCAATCTCTGATCAAGACTCAAGCTCCCCCATCGCTCGGCCACCGAATGAGTCACAAGAAGGATATGATCTCCGAATTGAGTGATCGTGGTTTCCAGCCATCTCTCAAGAATTTCAGACTGCTTGGAATCCTTCCTCCGCTTGAGTTCAATTCCAAAACGAATTTCGCCCAAGCAAAGCACACTGATATACAAGTCAGCCGCTTCGACTTGATTCCACCACCTCATCACGTTGGCATCTGCTCGTCTCCCTTTGCGAATTTCAGAGAGAACATTCGTATCCAAGAGGTAGCCCATCACAACTCCAGAGGTGGACGATTCGCAAGACTTCTGGGTCGATCAAAAGAGACATCGCCTTCCACTTCAGAGAGTGCAGAGAGATGGTCTTTGAAATCGTATCGAGCTACCTGTTTCTCCTTACCGAGATTTTCGACCAAAATCCGCCGATGCTCTTCCTCTGCGGACACCCCGTGCGCCGCCGCTCGCATTTTCAACGACCTCGCCACTTCTTCAGGGACATTTCTCACCAACAATTGAGCCATACCCTAGGATGCTATCAATGCTATCACCTGTCAATCTCCTCTTTAAATGTTAGACCACCTCATTCGCTTTTCTCTCCGGAACCGCGTCCTCGTCCTCGCGCTGGCGCTGCTTGTCCTTTTCCTGGGCATCCGCACCGCCACGGAACTCCCCGTCGAAGTCCTCCCGGACATGACCAAGCCCACCGTCACCGTCCTCACTGAGGCTCCAGGCCTCGCGCCCGAGGAGGTGGAAATCCTCGTCACCCGTCCGCTCGAAAACGCCCTGCTCGGCATCGGCGGGCTCGACCGCCTGCGCTCGAATTCAGACGTGGGCCTCTCACTCGTCTTCGTCGAATTCGCCTGGGGCACCGACATCTACAAAGCCCGCCAACTCGTCCAGGAACGCCTCCAGATGGCCGCCGAATCCATGCCCGCGCAATCGAATCCGGGCATGACCCCCGTTTCCTCGCTGATGGGCGAGATCCTCCTCGTCGGCCTCCGCTCCACAGACGGAGCCATCGCACCGATGGATCTTCGCACCTACGCCGAGCTCAATATCGCCCGGCGTTTGCAGAGCATCCCCGGCGTCGCGGAAGTCCTCGCCATCGGTGGCGGGGTGAAACAGATCCACGTCGAGCCCGATACGCTGAAAATGCAGGCGGAGGGAGTGTCGCTGGATGAGTTAGAAAAAGCAGTCACCCTCTCCGCAGGCAACGCCACCAGCGGCTACCTCCAGTCCGGCTCGCGTGAAATCATGGTGCGGAACCTTGCCATGACTGCCGATCCCGAGGACATCGCCGCCTCCCCGGTGAAACGCGAGGGCGGCCGCGTCATCACCATCGCGGACGTTGCCACCGTAAAGTTCGGCGTCGCCACCATGCGCGGCGATGCGGGCATTTCCTTCGAAAACGACAAGTCGGAAACCCCGGGCGTGATCCTCAGCATCGATAAGGCACCGGGCTTCGATACCCTGAAGCTCACCGCCGAGATCGAGGAGGCGCTCGAAGAACTCCGCCCGAGCCTGCCCGACGGGGTGGAGGCGGAGATTCTTTTCCGGCAGGGCGATTTCATCGAAAATGCCGTAGGCAATCTCAAGGAAGCGATCCGCGATGGCGCGATCATGGTCACCATCATCCTGTTCCTGTTTCTGCTGAACCTCCGCACCACTTTCATCACCCTCACAGCCATCCCGCTCTCGTTCGCGATCACACTCATCACTTTCAATTGGTTCGGTGCGAGCGTGAATAGCATGACCCTCGGCGGCATCGCCGTCGCCATCGGTATGGTGGTGGACGATGCCATTGTGGATGTGGAAAACGTCTTCCGGCGATTGCGCGAAAACGCTTCGCAGGAAAAGCCGAAACCCCGCCTCGAGGTCATCGCCTCCGCCTCCAGCGAAGTCCGTTCCAGTATCCTCTACGCCACCATCCTCATCGTGCTGGTATTCGTCCCGCTGCTCGGCCTCGCCGGTCTCGAAGGCCGCCTTTTCCAGCCCATCGCCATCGCCACCATTGTCAGCATGAGCGCGTCCTTCGTTGTCTCACTTACGGTGATCCCCGTACTTTGCTCCTTTCTCCTGAAACCCAAGGAAGGCAAGGAACACCGCGATGGCCCGCTCGTCCGCGGACTGAAATTCATCACCCGCGCCACTTTCCTCAAGGCCGCTTTCAAAGCCCCGCTTCTGGTGGTCGCCGTGGCCATCCTGCTGGTCGTTGCAGCGGGCATGCTCTACCCCGGCATGGGCAAGGAATTCCTCCCCACTTTCAACGAGGGCAGCGCCACCATCTCCTTCGCCAGCGCGCCGGGCACCTCGCTGAAACAATCGAATGTGATCGGTGCCCGCGCCGTTGAACTGCTGTTGGAAATCCCCGAGGTCAAAACCGTCGGACGTCGCGCCGGACGTGCCGAGCGCGACGATCACGTGATGCCGGTCTCCGTGAATGAATTCGATGTCGAGTTCCACGAAGGCGGGCGCGACCGCGAGATCGTCTTCGCGGAAATCCGTGAAAAGCTCAAAGGCATCCCCGGCACCTTCGTCAACGTCGGCCAGCCCATCGGCCACCGCCTCAGCCACATGCTCAGTGGCGTTTCCGCAAAAATCGCCGTGAAAATCCACGGCCCGGATCTCGACACGCTCCGCCGCCTCGGCGCGCAAGTGAAGGAAGCCGGCCAATCCATCCCCGGCCTCACCGATGTAAACCTGGAGGCGCAGGTGCCCATCCCGCAGATCCGCATCGAGGTGGATCGTGCCCGCGCCCGCCTCGAAGGCCTCGCTCCCGGCGAGATCAACAGCCAGGTCTCGCGTCTATTAGGCGGCTCCCTGCTCGGTGAACTCCGCGAGGGCGAGGCCACCGTCGATCTCGTCCTCCGCCTCCCGGAAAGCGGGCGCACCTGGCCGGAAAACATCGGCGACCTACTTATCCAAGCACCCGACGGCCGCACGCTTCCGCTTTCCCTCGTCGCTTCCGTCCACGAGGTCAACGGCCCCAACGTCATCAACCGCGAGAACGGCCAGCGCCGCATCGTCATCGGCGCGAACACCGGCGAGCGCGACCTCGATTCCCTCGTGGAAAATTGGCAGAAAGCCGTCGCGGATACGGTCGAGGTTCCGCAAGGCTACACGCTGCGTTTCGAGGGCGAATACCTCGCCCGCCAGGAGGCCTCGAAGCGCATCCTGATCCTGTTCGGACTCATCACCGGCGTCATCATCGTCCTTCTAACCGGCTATTTCCGCAGCATTTCCATCTCCCTCCAGGTCATGCTAAATCTCCCACTCGCCCTTGCTGGCGCGCTCGCTTTCACGTGGTGGAAAATCGATAACATCAGCATTGCCACACTGGTCGGTTTCATCGCGGTCGGCGGCGTCGCGGCGCGAAACGGCATTATGATGATCTCCCATTACCTCCACCTCATGCGCCACGAAGGGGAGGCGTTCGGCATCGCAC
>CAMBTF010000208.1 GCA_945870545.1 Akkermansia muciniphila | reverse complement strand
AGCGGCGGAGGAAGGGGAAGTGATCGCGCCGCAAGATGCCAATGCCGTCCGGTCGCAGCGGGCTGCCTAACCGAAAGCTACAGCAGGCTGTAGCAGTCCAGGGTGTCGGCTACACCCCGATGCGCTGGGTGCCCGCTGAGTTGAGAAACGCGGTGATCTCGGCAAGCAGCGCGTCGCATTGGCGGTTCCACTTGGATTTTCCGCGCAAGATCATGGTGCTTTCGCGCAGGCCGGTGAAGCGGATGTCCTCCGCGCCCGCTTCACGGAGCTGGGAGAGTTCGGCCCGGATCGTTTCGAAAAATGCCAGCTCAAAGCCGTTGCCCGCGGAGCGCGCGGCCTCGATCAATGAGACGGTGAGCGGCGGGGCGAGCAGCTCCAGCTTTTCCGCGATGCGTTCGCAGCCGATTTTCACCAGCATTTTTCGCATGCGCTCGAAGAGATCCCCGAGGTGCAGCAAACGCAGCGGACATTGGTTCTCAAGGTAAAGCTCCACGCCGTTGCGGATCTCCGCGACCAGCGGGAAATCCTCATGGTCGGCGGCGCGGGCGGCGCGGTGCAGCGCGTCTTCCAGCCACGCGGTATCATAATCGAACACCTGGTGGGTGCCGATCTGAATCGCGGGACGGTTGCCGATGAAGGAGATCACGAAGGGTCGTTTTGAAGGTGTAGGCTCATTCCTTGAAGAGGCGGCGCTGGAAGGTATCGCGCGCGGCGCGGCGTGAGAGGGATTGGATCTCGGCGATGAACTCGTTGACGTTCTCGAACTGCCGGTAAACGGAAACGTAGCGGACGTACGCCACAGGATCGATCTGGTGGAGCTTGTCCATCACCTTCGCCCCGATGGACGCGGAAGGCACCTCGCTGAGGTGATCCTTGTGCAGGTCGGTCAAAATCTCCTCCACAGCCCGGTCGAGGCGCTCCATCGAAACCGGCCGTTTCTCGCAAGCCTTGATCAAGCCTCCCATCAGCTTCTCGCGGTTCAGCGATTCCCGCGTGCCATCCCGTTTCACCACCCGCAGCTCCGTGCGCTCGATCTGCTCGTACGTTGTATACCGGTAAGTGCATTTCAGGCATTCCCTGCGCCGCCGAATCGTCGTTCCATCTTTCGAGGAGCGCGAATCGAGCACTTTGTCTTTCAGGGAGCCGCATTGGACACAACGCATGGGTGGGAATCGGAAACAATTACGAAAAGGCTACCCATACAGATGGTGTCGTCAACGCAAAAACTACGGCATATTTAGTAGTTGATCCCAGATCATAAGGAAATCTTACCTGTTAGATTTTTTCATTTTTTGAGGTGGCGACGAACCTTTCTGTGACCAAATCGTCACTTTTACGGGGCTGTGCAGGCGGTGTTGAATGGGTGTTATGCCAGCGGAAGCAGAAGTTAACTTATCTTAACTATCATGAAAATCGACATAGTGACAGATACCTTCGCCCCGGATGTGAACGGGGTGGCCATGACCTTGGGTCGGCTCAGCGACGGATTGCGGAACCGGGGGCACCGCGTCCACGTGATCCGCACCGGCGAGGGCAAGCGCGGCGAGACCATCGCCGCCTCGATTCCACTGCCGGGATACAAGGAGGTGCGCGTAGGGCTGCCCGGGCCGTTCAAGCTCCGCAAGCGCTGGATGCGCAAGCGTCCCGATGTCATCTACGTCGCCACAGAAAGCCCGCTGGGGAAATCTGCCGTGAAAGCGGCCAAGGCGCTCGGCATCCCGGTGGCAACCGGTTTTCATACGAACTTCCACGAGTATATGGAGCGCTACAGCCTCGGCGGCCTGCAGCCGATGGCGATGGCCTATCTGAAGCGTTTCCATGGCCGCTCGGACTGCACGCTTGCCCCTTCGCCGGAGCTGGTGGAGCGGCTCACGGCCGAGGGTTTCGGAAACGTCCATCTGCTCGGGCGCGGGGTGGATACCGCGCTGTTCGATCCTAGAAAACGCTGCGAGAACCTGCGTGCCGAGTGGGGTGCCAGATCCGCCGCTCCCGTGGCGATGGTGGTGGGACGCGTGGCGGCGGAGAAAAATCTGGAACTCGCGATGATTGCCTTTTCCGAAATGCGCGCCGCCGTGCCGGATCTGCAGTGCGTCGTGGTCGGTGACGGGCCGATCCGCGAAAAGCTCGCCGCGAAACATCCGTGGATTCACTTCGCGGGCGTGCGGACGGGGGATGACTTGGCGAGGCATTACGCCTCCGCGGATATCCTGCTTTTTCCCAGCGAGACGGAGACCTTCGGGAATGTGGTGCTCGAGGGCATGGCCAGCGGTTTGGCTACGGTCAGTTATGACTACGCCGCCGCCGCGCGCTTCGTAGAGCACGGCGTCAACGGCCTGAAAGCGCCCAAGGGTGATGCCGCCGCTTTCCTCGTGCAAGCCCATGCAGCGCTCGCGATACGCGCGGGTCATGGGATGCGGATCGCCGCCCGCGAATTGGCGGAGACGCAGGGCTGGGCAGCGGTCGTCGCCGAGTTCGAGGCGCGGCTCGAATCGATCACCGATTCACAGGAAAGCCCCCGCAAGCCCTACTCCAAGCCGCCCCGCATCGGGAAACGCCAGAAGGTTTCCTACCGCACTGTTTTCCTCTCCGACATCCACCTCGGCACGCTCGACAGCAAGGCCACGGAGGTCGTCGATTTCCTCAAGCAAATCCGCTGTGAAAAGCTCGTCCTCAACGGCGATATCATCGACGGCTGGGCGCTCAAGCGCGGCTCGAAATGGCTGCCGCGCCACAGCCGCGTGATCCGGAAAATCCTAAAAATGTCGGAGAAAGGGAAAACCGAGATCGTTTATCTACGTGGCAACCACGACGACATTTTAGAGCGCTTCCTGCCGCTCGCTTTCGGGAAAATCCGTTTCACCAAGGAGCATATCCATGAGGCCGCGAACGGCGTCCGCTACCTCGTCGTCCATGGCGACGGCTTCGACAGCGTCTCCACGAACCACAAGTGGCTCGCCTCCCTCGGCGCGGTCGGATACGACACCCTCCTCCATATCAACCGCTGGTACAACCGCTGGCGCGCGTGGCAGGGGAAGGAGTATTTTTCCCTCAGCAAGCGCGTGAAGGCCAAGGTGAAATCCGCCGTCAGCTTTATTGATAAATACGAGTCCCTGCTCCAAGGGCTCGCCGTCCACAAGGGTTGTGACGGCATCATCTGCGGTCACATCCACACCCCTGAGGACAAGCGCGTCGGCGAGATCCATTACCTCAACTCCGGCGACTGGGTCGAAAGCATGACCGCCATTGTCGAGCACCACGACGGACGCATGGAGCTGATCCATTTCGAGGAATTCATGGCGCAGTGCCACCTCAAAAGTATCGAGCGCGCGAAGGCCGCCGACCGTGAGGTGAAACCCGTTGCCACCGACAGGCATTCCATCGAGCACCACGAAATCCTCCTCGCCGAGTAGTTTCAGCCACTCTCTATCTCACCGTGAACTGGGCGTTTCGCCCGTCTGCAGCGCCTCCCGCAAACCCGCGAGAGCTGCCGGTGACAACGGGGTCGTGTGCAAGTCGAGAAACCCCAGCAACACCTCGCGCCGCTCCCGGGTATCGACCCCGCGACGCTCCGCCTCGGTGAGAAATTGGGGGATGATCTCACCCAGCAACTCCAGGTGCAGGCGGTCGTTGCTGGTTTTCTCCGGGTCATTCCGGTGATGCCAGGCATGCAGCTTGCCGATGAACAGCGAAAGCGGATCCAGCAAAGGTATCCCCTCCACCTCGACACCGAAACCATAAGGCCGGTCCGGCCCGTCATCCACCCATGGCAGGGCTTCGAGGACTTCGATCACCGTCGAACGCCCGTCCGCCAGATCCAGCGGCACCACAAAATTCATTCCCAAACCCGCAGGCTCCTTACGCCTCGCGGCCACCAGCCCCTTGATCTTTGCGCCCCGCAGTTTCATGCCTTGCGCCATCGCCTGCGCCACCAGACGTGTGCCGCGTAGATCGATGTCCTTGCTGAAAACCGGACCTCCCGTCGGCACGTTGAAATACTGCGCCCACGCACCCACCGCCAGTCCGCCGATCAGCACGAACTCCCCGACAGCGGACTTCGCTGTCTCGGCCACCACTTGCGAGAAATCATCCAACGAAACGATCTTCACCACTGGTAAATCGGGGTTTTCTTTCTATTCACCGGGTAAACCACCCGCCCCCACTTCAGCGGCCCGGCCTCCTGCATCCGCTTCGCCTGCTCCCATGCCTCCGGCGAGTCCCGCCATGCCACCCGTGCGGCGTGCTCCTCCGCCACCAATCGTTGGTGAAGCTCGCTGCCCCATTCCGTCTCGAT
>CAMBTF010000207.1 GCA_945870545.1 Akkermansia muciniphila | reverse complement strand
GCCGAAGCCCTCGCCGACCACACCAACACCGCCAAGCTCCACGCCATCCGCGACAAGGTCTTCGCCTTCAACCGGGCGTTTCCGCTGCCTTGGTGAGGAAAGTTGAACTCCTGATCAAGAGATTTGGAAACTTTACGCTTGATTTCATACCCTAAAAAGGTAACGGTATTCCCGTGATTGGTGGCTTTTCGTGCAAGGAAACCGAGAAAATCTGGAACGGGAAGCGATCTCAAAAGTTGCCCGTAGAGTTACAGCAGCGGGCTCTCCTCAGGCTGCGGCAGCTGGATGCTTCGGAAATCATCGACGACTTGCGGGTTCCGCCGGGCAATCGTCTGGAATCCCTCTCAGGAAATCTCAAAGGATCTTGGAGCATTAGGATCAATCAGCAATGGCGTGTGGTTTTCCATTGGGAGAACGGACGCGCAACCGAAGTGAAAATCACCGACTACCACTAGAACCGTATGAAAAAGAACGATCAACTCATACCCCTGATGAATTTCTTCGCGGAGACCCTTCGCGAGACCATCGATGAATGGAGTGTTTCCCAGGCGGAGATTTCGCGAATAACAGGGATCCCCTCCCCGCATCTCACTGACATGAAAAAGTCGCGCCGCAGATGCACGCCGGAGTATGACCTGCGTCTTGGCCGCTATTTCGGCACTTCCCCTGGTTTCTGGCTCAGGCTCCAACTCGACTACGAACTCATGCGCGCCGAACGCGATAAGGGCGAACTAATCCGCAAGGAAGTCCAACCCTGTGCGGCATGATAGAAAAGTATCTCGAGTAGTTAACGGACTTCATCGCCGAAGCCCTCGCCGACCACACCAACACCGCCAAGCTCCACGCCATCCGCGACAAGGTCTTCGCCTTCAACCGGGCGTTTCCGCTGCCTTGGTGAGATTTCCGAGGGAGCCGATTGGGGAAGTAGGTGCCTTTGCGGTATCGAAGCGCACGTTCGTTAGAAGAGTAAGGGGAGGAAGACACCTTTCCCCCCCTTGCTTGTGAACCTTCCGGCTCAAATCCAAGGAGAGCGCGGCACCGCCTTCAATGCGCCGCCAGCCAGTTTTTACCGGTGCCGTGCTCGATAAGGATGGGGACGACGTGGGAGAGCAACGTGTTCATGGAACATCACCCTTGCCGCATGCTCCTGCCTCTGTTTGCATCCTTCGAAGTTAATGGGAATCACGGATTATCAGTCAAAATACCTCGCGTATGAGCTCACGAAACGCTGCCCGTCTGACAGCGTGGAGAAGCTCGCGGGCGCGGTGGCGGGTGCCCAGGTGGATCTGAATCCCCATCAGGTGGACGCGGCGCTTTTCGCCTTCCAGTCCCCGCTCTCAAAGGGAGCAATTCTCGCCGACGAGGTTGGTCTTGGGAAAACTATCGAGGCCGGGCTGGTCATCTCCCAGAAATGGGCGGAGCGTCAGCGCCGCATCCTGATCATCACACCCTCGAACCTCCGGAAACAATGGCATCAGGAGATGAACGAGAAATTCTTCCTGCCATGCGCCATTCTGGAAACGAAATCCTACAACGCCGCCATCAGGATGGGTTCATTCAGTCCTTTCGAGCCGAAGGAGGAGGCCGTCGTGATCTGCTCTTACCAATTCGCCCGCAACAAGGCCGCCGATGTCCACCGGACTCCGTGGGATCTGGTCGTGATCGATGAAGCCCACCGCCTGCGGAACGTTTACAAGCCCTCGAACATCATCGCCAATGTGCTCAAGGGTGCCTTGCAGGATCGCCACAAGCTCCTGCTCACCGCTACGCCGCTTCAGAATTCCCTACTCGAACTCTTCGGCCTCGTCAGCATTATCGACGATCACACTTTCGGCGATCTCCGCAGTTTCCGCGATCAGTTCGCCAATCTCAGCCAGCAGCAGGTTTTCGATACCCTAAAAGCGCGGCTGAAACCGATCTGCCACCGCACCCTGCGTCGCCAGGTCACGCAATACGTGCCGTTCACGAAACGCCATGCCATGGTCGAGCCTTTCGATCCCGACGAGGGCGAGGACAAGCTCTATCACCTCGTTTCCGATTACCTCCGGCGGGACAATCTCCAGGCCCTGCCTCCCAGCCAGCGTAGCCTGATGACGCTGGTCCTGCGGAAACTCCTCGCCTCCTCGTCCTTCGCCATCGCCGGAGCGCTCACATCCATTTCCAATCGCCTCAAAGCCCAACTCAAGGCGGACGAACCCAAGCTCAGCCTCGAAGACGAGTTGGACGAGGACTACGAGTCTCTCGACGAAACCGCAGAGGAATGGGGCGACGATCCGCCCGAACCGCTATCCCCCGAAAACCGCGCGGCCATCACGGCGGAAATCGCCGACCTGGACGAATTCACCCGCCTTGCCCTCTCGCTGGATCACAACGCCAAGGGTAAGGCCCTCCTCAAGGCGCTCGATGTCGCCTTCGCCAAGGCCCGCGAACTCGGCGCGGCGGAAAAAGCCATCATCTTCACCGAGTCCCGCAAGACCCAGAGCTACCTGCTCCGCCTGCTGGGCGATAGCCCGTGGTCGGAAGGCATCGTGCTCTTCAACGGCTCCAATACCGACGACACCTCGAAGGCCATTTACGCCCGCTGGGTGGAGCGTCATCAGGGCTCGGACAAGATCACCGGATCCCGCACGGCAGACATGCGTTCCGCCCTGGTCGATTACTTCCGCGGGCAGGGCCGCATCATGATCGCCACCGAGGCCGGCGCGGAGGGCATCAACCTCCAGTTCTGCTCGCTCGTCGTGAACTACGACCTGCCGTGGAATCCGCAGCGCATCGAGCAGCGCATCGGTCGCTGCCACCGCTACGGCCAGAAGCATGACGTGGTGGTCGTCAATTTCCTCAACCGCAAGAACGAGGCCGACCTCCGCGTGTTCCAGCTCCTCGATGAGAAATTCCAACTCTTCACTGGCGTCTTCGGCTCCAGCGACGAGGTGCTCGGTGCCATCGAGTCCGGCGTGGACTTCGAGAAACGCATCGCCGCCATCTATCAGGACTGCCGCAGGCCGGAGGAAATCAAGACCGCCTTTGACGCACTCCAGCTTGAGCTCGACTTCGAGATCAACGAAGCCATGACCGCCACCCGGCGCAAGCTGTTGGAAAACTTCGACGACGAGGTGCGGGACAAGCTCAAGATCCGCAACGACGACTCCAAAGCATTCCTCAACCGTTTCGAGCGCCAGCTCATCCAGCTCACCCGCCACGAATTAAGCGGCCACGCCGAATTTTCCGAAGACACCTCCTTCAATCTCCACTCCATTCCCAACTCTTTGCGTTCTTTTGCGGCCAACGAAATTCCTCTTGGCCACTACGAACTCCCACGCCGCTCCGGCGAGGCACATCTCTATCGCCTCGGCCACCCGCTGGCCGAACACGTCATTGCCCAAGCCAAGTCCCGCGATCTCCCCATCGCCGAAGTCGAGTTCCGCTATTCCGACCACGACGGCAAGATCAGCATCCTCGAACCCCTGCGCGGGAAATCCGGTTCGCTCGCTGTTTCGCTTTTCACCGTGGAATCCATGGATCAGGCCGAGGATCACCTCATCTTCGCCGCCTGCACCGATGACGAAACAATGCTCGATGAGGAACAGGCCCGCCGCATGCTCATCTTGACTGCCTACATCACGGACTCACTCCTCGACCTGCCCGCCCCCGGAAATCTCGATGCCTTCACCGCCACTCGTAAAAAGGAAATCCAGCGCCAAGTCTCCGAGCGCAACGCCGATTTCTACGAAGCCGAAGCCACCAAACTCGACGGCTGGGCGGACGACCTCAAAGTCGGCCTCGAACGCGAAATCAAGGAATTCGACCGCCAGCTAAAGGAGACCCGCCGGGCGTCCGTGACCGCACTGTCTCTAGAGGAGAAGCTCGAAAGCCAGAAGCAAATCAAAGCCATTGAGTCCCAGCGCAACGACAAACGCCGCTCGCTTTTCGAGGCGCAGGATGCCATTGACCGGCAGCGGGAGAACCTGATCACCCTCATCGAAGGGAAGCTCTTGCTGCAAACCCGTCTGGAGCCGCTCTTCCTCCTTGCTTGGCGCATGAATTGATGGGTTCGTAACAATTTTCGAAAAAAAATACCCGCTGGTAACAAAAATTTTTCTTTGATAACAATTTTCTCAATCCGCCAGCCCCCGAAATAATTTCCGGAATATTCATGCCGCACAACCGCCAGCTCACCCCAATCGGCTACCAATGGATCACGCAACACTTTGACGTAGAGCCAATTCCGCATTTCGTCGAGTCCTATCTGGCGCAACCCGGAGTTCGTATCCGGGAGCAAGCGAAAGGCCGATCCCGG
>CAMBTF010000206.1 GCA_945870545.1 Akkermansia muciniphila | reverse complement strand
GAGTAGCTTCGCGGCATGGCGCTCGTGCTTTTTTTCGATGGGGATTGTGCATTCTGCAGCAAGTCCGTTCGCTACATCTATCAACTCGATGCGAAGGGAGCCGTTGAGTTCGCGCCCCTGCAAGGTGTTCTTGCCGCAGAGCTCGATCTGCGGAAACACGCAGAGAAAGGCGGCGGCTCCATGGTCATCCTCCGCCAAAGCGACGGTGTCATGTTCACCAAAAGCGACGCCATCATCGAGCTTGGAAAAGCGCTCGGCGGAGTATGGGCCGCGCTGGCACGCGCCTTTTCCCTCTTCCCCAGTCTCGCCCGCCACCGGGTCTATGATCTCATCGCGAAAAACCGCCACATGCTCGCCGGCAAAGGCAACCAATGCGCCATCCCGGACAAGGATTTCATGGCTCGGATGCGGAATTGAGCGGCGCGATGCCTCCGCCCATACAGCCCTTCCCAGCGCCGCCGTCATCAGCCACCAGGAAAAAAATCAGAACGGGATATCGTCCTCTTCCTGGTAGTCGTCGGCAGACGCGGCGGAACCGCCTTGGCGTGAGCCGCCATCGTGACCGCTGGAGGGATTTTCGGGAAACTGTCGGGCAGGGCCGCCCTTGCCGTCGGGCAGGAACTGGAGATTGTCTGCCACGACCTTAAGCTTGCTGCGTTTCTGGCCGGTGGCCTTGTCGTCCCACACATCCATCTGGAGGCGGCCTTCGATGAACACGCCGCGGCCTTTTGTGAGGTACTTCTGGGCGTTCTCCGCGCTGCTACCCCAGACGGTGACATCCACAAAAGTAGTTTCATCCTTCCAACCGCCATTACCGTCCTGCACCTTGCGGTTCACAGCCAGGCCGAGGTCGGCTACAGCAGAGCCCTTCGGCGTATGGCGTAGCTCCGGATCGCGGGTCAGATTTCCGATGAGCATCACTTTGTTGAGATTGGCCATGGTGGGTAGGGGAAACTTTAAACTTTAAATTTTAAATTCCAAAGGGAGAGGAAGATGGGCGGGCTGTCGCCCGAGGCTTAGGCGACGCGGTTGAACTGGTTGAGGTAAACGGCGGTGTTGAGCGCGAGCTTCGCCTTGATCTGCACGATGCACTCGGGCGCGCCGGTGAACGTGTATGTCACGTAATGGGCTCCGTTGATCTTGCGGGGGGTGTAGGCGAAATCCTTACGGCCCATGTTGTCGATTTTTTCGACCTTCGCGCCGGAGGACTCGATGTCCTTGGTGATGGCGGTGACTAGGTCATCCATGCTGCCCTCTTGGCTCTTCGTTGTCAGGACAATCAGACCTTCGTATTTGCGGCTCATCTTCGTGTTTCGGGGTTGGTTTGGTTCGTGGTGTGTTGAATCGGTTCGATGCCAAGGCGATGCCTTGGGAGCGCGAAACATGGACGGCATCGCAGGCCATGGCAAGCATGTTTTCAAGGCTTTCCCTTTCGTCCGGCGCGAACTTCCCGAGGACGTGCCCGGTCATCCCGCCCGATCCGTTTGCGGCTCCGATTCCCATTTTCAAACGGGGAAAACCATCACCACCCAGATGCTCGATGATCGACTTGATCCCGTTGTGCCCTCCTGCCGAGCCCTTTTCCCTGAAACGCAGATGCCCGAGCGGCAACGCGACGTCATCGTAAGCGACGAGGATATCGCCGACGTCCCATTTATGAAAGGCGACGAACTGCCGCACCGAGCGTCCGCTCAGGTTCATGAAAGTCTGCGGTTTCATCAGGATCGTCCCGTCGGGGAGCTTCGCGAGGTGCGCCTGCCACTTCGGCTCTGTTTTGAAAACAGCCCCTTCCTTCGCCGCGATGCGGTCGAGCAGCATGAAGCCGACGTTGTGCCGGGTCTCCTCGTATTGCCTGCCGGGATTTCCGAGGCCGATGATCAGGGGAATTGCCATAAGGGTTACGGATACTTGGTTACGGATACCCGCTTTCCCATCAAACAAAAACGCCCGGAGCGGATGGCACCGGACGTTTTGGAAACGGAATGATCCGGAGCCGCGTATTACTTGGCTGCTTTCGCTGCCGGCGGAGCAGGGGCGGCGGCTTGCTCGGAAACAAGGGCGGCTGGCTTGCCGATGTGCGCGACAACGACGTCTGCCGCGTGGGTGGCCTTCACGCCCTTCGGAAGATCGAGTTCACCGATGTGGAGCGACTCGCCTTCTTCGAGGTAAGTGACATCTTTTTCGATCGAATCGGGAAGGTCGTTCGGAAGGCAAACGATCTCGAGGGTGTGCGCGTATTGTTCGAGCACGCCACCGGCCTTCACGCCCTTGGCCTCACCGAGGAGGTGGACGGGGATGTTCGCGGTGATCTCGGTCTTGTCGTCCACGGCGAGGAAATCCACGTGCAGCGCGTGGCCGGTAAGAGGATCGTGCTGGATCGTCTTGAGGAATACCGAGCGGTTGCCTTCGCCCTCGATGTCGAGGTTGATCAGGATGTTATCCGAGGAGCTGTGGGCGAGAAGCTCGGCGAAGGTCTTCGCGTCCACCTTGAGGTTCTCGTTCACGACACCGCGTCCGTAAACCACGGAGGGGAGCCAGCCTTCGCGGCGCATTTGCTTGAGTTTGCCCGATCCGCTGCGGAGGCGGGGAGCGGCTTTGAGTGTCGTTTTCGTGGCCATGGGAGAAATGGGATTGATGGTGGATCTTAGGTATCCGCAAAATGCCTTTTGCCTTTGCGGGGACGCGGTCTTTATACGGCGATCCGGCACTTGTCAAAAATTTGTTTACCTTCTCGGAAAAGAACATCGTTTTCTCGACCTCGCTTGCCGCTCCACCTAAAATGGCCATGTGCACATCGTCATCGCGCCGGACAAGTTCAAGGGATCGCTCACCGCCATCGAGGCCTCCGCCGCGATCCGCGCTGGCTTCGCCCGCATTTTCCCGGAAGCGAGCTTCGACCTACTCCCTCTTGCCGATGGCGGCGAAGGCATCCTCGAAGCGTTCTCGCGCGGCGTTTCCGATGTGGAAACTCATACCATCACGGTGAAAAACGCGCTCGGGAGGGACGTGCGCGCCGAGTTTCTCCTTTCCGGAAAATCCGCCGTGATCGAGTCCTCACAGGCAAACGGCTTGTATCTGATCCCGCACGCCGACCGCGATATCACCCGCTCCAATACCTTCGGAGTCGGCCAACTCATCCTCGCGGCCATGGCGGCGGGTGCGGAAAAAATCCTCATCGGCATCGGTGGCAGCGCCACGAATGATGCTGCACTGGGTCTCGCCGCCGCACTGGGCTGCGTCTTTCTTGATAGCGAGGGGAGAAAGATCGAACCCATCCCCGCGAACATCCTCCACATCGCCCGCGTCGATTCCTCGGAGATGACTCCCCTCCCCCCGCTCACCGTCGCGTGCGATGTCGCCAATCCCCTCCTCGGCGAGCGCGGCGCCACCCGTGTTTACGGCCCGCAGAAAGGAATGCTGCCCGGGCAATCCGGAGAAACGGAAGCCCGCCTCCGCCACCTCGCGGAACTCGCCGATGCGCATTTCGGCACGGATTTCACCGAAACTCCCGGAGCCGGTGCGGCGGGCGGTCTCGGCTACGGACTGATGACCTTTTGCAACGCACGCCTCGAATCCGGCTTCCAATGCATCGCCAAGGCGCTCGGCTCCGAGGAAAGGATCGCCAACGCCGATCTGGTCATCACCGCCGAGGGCTCGCTCGATGCGCAAACGCTCGAAGGCAAAACCCCGATTGGAGTTTCCCAGCTAGCCCGCAAGCACCACAAACCTGTCTATGCCTTGGCCGGGCGCCTCGCCGACGAGGAAATCCTGCTACCCCATTTTGATGGCATCGCCTCCCTCGTCAACGCCCCCATGACTCTGGAAGAAGCGATCGCCAACGCCCCCAAGCTCCTGGAAAACGCCGCCGCCCGGTTGGCACACACAATCCGCAGCGCCAAAGGTTACTGAATTTTCACCGCGAATCTTAAACCGCATATCCCCCCCGCCGTAACAAATCCGCTTGCCAAGCCGCACTCCCCTATCCCATTTTCACCGCCCCGCCACAGCGCGCTTAGCTCAGCGGTAGAGCACATCCTTCACACGGATGGGGTCGCAGGTTCGAACCCTGCAGCGCGCACCATTTCCATAACTGGATCGTCGGTTGCGCGCCTAGCAGTCCTCGTCCTTATTGCGGGATGAAGAATCCATTCAGCGCCTCACTTTCGGCTTCCGCCTTCTTTTTTCTCTCGATGGCGGTGGGCGCGGCAGGTGATGGAAAGCGCCCGACCAAGCTCGACCTGAAGTTCGACGGCGACACGGGCGAGCCGGTCTGGAGCGCCCAGAACGACAATGTCATGGGCGGT
>CAMBTF010000205.1 GCA_945870545.1 Akkermansia muciniphila | reverse complement strand
GCCCCCATCACGCGCCCGAGCTGTCCGGCCATGTAGTCGGTCTGGGGTAGCTTATTCTGATCCAGGAAAAGCGCGTTCGTTTTCCCGAGCGACTGCAGAGCCGCCACCTCTTCCGCCCTCGATAGGTTTTGGAAAAACCCCATCATCGCGAGCGATCCCACTAGCACGAACGCCCCGACCCCCACCGCCAGCCAAACGGACAGCGAATGGGATTTCAGGCGTAATGGTTGAATTTTGTCCATCGGTGGAAACTACGCAAATCAGGCACATATCACGTGGTTTGTCGATAAATTCGATTTACCAGGGCGAAACCCGTCCGCCATTTCACCCGATGGATATTTTTCGACCCTACATCAACCTTGCCCCCCTATGGCGATGCCTATCGAATTTACCCATGATGTTTTCGAAATCCTATCCCACCCTCGCCCTGCTGGCGGCCATCGCTCCGTTGTCCGCGCAGGACTTCCTCGATCCGTTGGTCGTCACGGGAACCCGCAGCTCCACCGCGCTCCGCGATCTGCCTTACTCCGGTTCATCATTCTCAGCTGAGGATTTCCGTGAAAACGGCATACGCACACTTCCCGATGCCCTCCGCCTGATACCGGGCGTGCTTGTCCAGAAAACGGCACACGGTCACGGCTCCCCCTACATACGCGGCTTCACGGGCCGTCAGAACCTCGTTCTCGTCGATGGGGTGCGGATCAATAACTCCACCTTCCGGGGCGGCCCGGTCCAGTATTGGAACACCATCGATCCATACTCGCTGGATCACTTCGAGCTGATTCGCTCCCAGGGCTCCGTGCTTTACGGATCCGATGCCGCAGGCGGCACCCTCAACGCGTTCACCAAATCATCCGGATTCGCGGATGAGGCAGCAGGCCGACTTTTTTCCCACGGCTCCACTTACTACGAGTATCGTAGCAATGGCCGCGGCAGCCACATCGGCCGACTGGAAACGCAAACTGGCATCGGCGGATTGTTCGGGCTTCATCTGGGCATTTCGGCGAAGGAATTCGGCGACATCGAGGATTCCGCCGTGGGACTCATGCGCGGCACCGGATACCCGGAGCAAGCCTTCGATGCACACTTCGACTGGGCGATCTCCCCGCAAACGACCCTCACCGTGGTTCACCAGGACGTCGATCAGGACGCCGTTTCCCGCTGGCATTCCACGATCAACAACCCAGGCTGGACCCACGGCAATCACGTCACCACCCCCGGCACTTTCCTGGGGCGTGATTACGACCAGGACCGCTCGTTGAGTTACATCCGCCTCGCCCACACCGACGACAGCGCCGCCGCGCCCGTCCGCCGCATCACTGCCACGCTCTCCTACCAGGAATCTTCCGAGAGGGAACTCCAGACCCGCACCCTTGTGGACCGGCGCCTCCAATATTACGAGGTGGACACCCTTGGATTTGACCTCGAGCTGGAATCGCCCTTGGCCGACGGATCGCTGGTCTATGGCCTCGACTACTACCGCGATTCCGTGAACTCCACCGCATCCCGGAATACCGGGGCCGGATTCGCCTTCCAGCAGTCCAACCGCCCAGTGGGTGACGATTCCACTTACGAACTCTTCGGCGCTTACGCCCAATACATACGTCCCATCGGTGAATCATTCGAGATCACCGCAGGTCTCCGCTACACGAACGCAAAGGCCGACATCGGGACATTTTTCAATCCCACCGTGGGCGCGGATATTTCCACGGCAGACTCCTGGAACGATCTGTCCGCTTCCCTTCGTGCCAGCTACAGCATTGACGAGGATAGGATGTTCTATGGAGGGATCTCCCAGGCTTTCCGCTCTCCCAACTTGAACGATCTCACGGGCAACATCACCTCGGGTTCGGGTGTTCCCGCATCCGGCGCACTCGGATTGGAACCGGAAAATTTCATCACCACGGAACTGGGCTACCGCCAGGAGAACGAAGAAAGCGGCATTTCACTGGCGGTTTTCTACACCGACATCTCGGATCTCATCGTCCCCGTTCCCGCCACTACGGCGCCGGGCGCTCCCACGATCAACGGCAATTCCAGTGACGGCCACATTTACGGGGTGGAGATGGAGGGCTTCTGGAAATTCGCCCCGCAGTGGACGCTCTCCGGTTTTGCATCCTGGCAGGAATCCCAGATCGAGCGCCTGTCCTTCGTGGGCGGCGTCAGCGTCCAGGAACCTTTGTCCCGGGTCATGCCCCTTAACGGCTCCATCGCCCTCCGCTGGGATCACCCCGCCGCCCCGTTCTGGGTGGAAGGGCGCGTTCTCGCCTCCGCCACCGCCGATCGACTGGCCGCGAGCGACATCGCCGACACCCAACGCTTCCCCACGAATGGCACGCCCAGCTACGCCGTCGCATCCATCCACGCTGGTTACAATCCCACGGAAAACCTCCAGCTCACACTCGGGCTTGAAAACCTCCTCGACGACGATTACCGCAACCACGGCTCCGGCCAGAACGAACCGGGCTTCGGCGCGGTCTGCGGGGTCAGGTATGAGTGGTGAAATGAGTGCCTTCGGCGTCCCGCCGCAGGCCGTTGAGGATGCGTCCCGCATCCTCCCATCCGGTAGGGCTGATCCGGCTCGGTCGGCCCATTTCCAAAATCAAACGCAACGCTCACTCTGGCGGGAGTGAAATCTCGAAACAAAAAGCCTTCCTCAGTGAGTTTTCACTACCATTCCGGCATTACAGCTCCTCCGTTTTTGATCAGGGTCGACCGAGCCGGATCAGCCCTACCTCTTCGCTTTCCTCGCCGCAGCGATCTCCGCGAGCAGGCGGTGGAGGATGAGGCGGTGGTCGAGGCCGGTGGTGACCAGGGCCTGATCGGCGCGCTGGGTCTGTTCCATCACGCGCTGGAGACCTTCGAGGTCGAAGTTTTTCGCGTTCGGCACGGCGAGGAAAATGGGAAACACGTTCACACCTGAGCCGTCCTTTTTCTGCGGCAGCCAGGCGCGGTCGGCCGCGGGGAGCTTGTTGAGGGCAGCGGCAAAAGCGCCGTAGTTCCCGGCGGGAGCCTTTAATTTCTCAAGGATCAGCTTCGCCATGTAGAGATTGCGGACGACGTTGATGATCGAGGCGCGCATGATCCCCACGGCGGATTCCTCGGCGGCGAGCTGCTCGTCGATGAGCTGGATTGCGCGGACGATGTTGCCCGCCTGGATCGCCTGCCCGGTTTCGAAAATCACCGCCGCCTTGCTCAGCGGCACGAGCGCACGCACATCCTCCACCGTCACCATCCGGCGCTCCGTGCCGAGATAGAGGTCGAGCTTTTCCAGCTCGTTGGCGATCTGCTTCGTCTGCTCCCCGGCGAGCATGATGAAAAGCTCCAGCGCCTCGTTTTCGAAATCCAGGCCCAGCTCCTTGGCGCGTCCATCGACCAACCGCCCAACCTCGTCCTGCCAGCCGTCGCGGCTGATGTCGATCTTGTCGAACGTCCGCACGCTCGCGTTCTTCTCTAGGAATTTCCAGAACGCCCGCCGCTTGTCCACCTTGTCGGCGGAGAGAATGAAGCGGATGCCCTCCGGCAAACCCTTTTCCAACACACCCCGCAAAGCCTCCACGCCCGCCTCGGTGCGCTGGGCGCGGCCGGTCACATCGTCGCCGAGGAAATTCACATTGCGCAGCCACACCACCTTGTCGCCGCCGAACATCGGCATGGTCATCAGGGATTGGATCGCGGCGGAGCAAAGCTGGTAAGCGCCCTCCGAGTTGTCGGCGTTGCCGTCGATAGTCTCGTGCGTGAAGCCGTCGTCATTGCCGCCGGTGAGCTCGTTGTAAAGCGCCAGAGCCTCCTCGCGCACCTGTCCCTCGTCGGTTCCCACGATGACATGGAAGCCGGCATTGGCGGTATAGCTCTTCGGTTTAGCGGGCACGCCGGAGTCCTAGCGGGGAATTTCAAATTCCAAAATTCAAATCTCAAAAAAGCGGATTTTCTATCTGCCCCCGGTGCTCCTCACACCTACAGAATTTCTCCACCCCACAGACTTCCCAAAAACCCAAACTAGCTAGGTGATCTGGCTGCCGCGCTGGGATGGGAGATGATTCGGAGCTTGTAAGGGCGCTCGGATCCCACTACCAAATAACCATCAGCCTGCCCGCTGAGGTTCTAATAATTTCACGGAAAAAAAATCCCCGGCACCCAGCGTCTGTCACGCGGTGGGCTTCTTGCCAGCTGTTCTCAAACTTCTGACACCTCATGCAAATCAACCGCTTATCCCGTTCCCACGGGTTCACCCTCGTCGAACTATTGGTGGTCATCGTGATCATCGCCGTGCTTGCCACCATCTCCGCCACGGCCACCATACGCTTCCG
>CAMBTF010000204.1 GCA_945870545.1 Akkermansia muciniphila | reverse complement strand
AATGCCGTCCGGTCGCAGCGGGCTGCATGACCGAAAGCGGGCAGCAGGCTGCCGCAGTCCAAGGAGCCGTGACTCGCTTGGCTCTGATTTCAAAGCCTTGCGAGGATCGCGTCGCCCATACCCGCCGTGCCGACCTTTTGATCGCCGGGCTTGCCGGTGGCAATGTCGCCTGTCCGGAAACCATCGGCGATGGCTTTCGAGACGGCGGCCTCGATGGCGTCGGCGGCTTCCGTTTTCCCAAGGGAGAAACGCAGTAACATGGCGAGCGAGAGGATCTGCGCGATCGGGTTCGCAATCCCCTGCCCCGCGATGTCCGGAGCAGAACCACCCGAGGGTTCGTAAAGGCCAAAGTAAAGTCCGTCCGCCTTTTTCTGGCCGAGCGAAGCGGAAGGCAGCATCCCGAGCGAGCCGGAGATCATCGCCATCTCGTCGGACAGGATGTCGCCGAAAAGGTTTTCCGTGACGAGCACATCGAAGGAACCCGGGCGGCGGATGAGCTGCATCGCCGCGTTATCGACATACATGTGGGAAAGCTCGACCTCGGGGAATTCCTTCGCGATCTCGATCATCGTCTCACGCCACAGCACCGAGGAGGCGAGGACGTTCGCCTTGTCCACCGAGAGCAGGCGCTTGTCGCGACCCATCGCGGCAATGAACGCGACCCGCGCAATGCGCTCGATCTCGCTCTTTTTGTAAATCATCGTATCGAGGGCAACCGGCTCGCCGTTCTCCACGTGGCGGCCTTTTGGCGAGCCGAAATAGACACCGCCCGTCAGTTCGCGGACGCAGAGGACATCGAAGCCGTCCTTGATGAGTTCTTGCTTCACCGGCGAGGCGTCGGTCAGCGCGGGCAGGCAAACGCCGGGGCGGAGGTTCGCGAAAAGGCCGAAGTGTTTCCGCAGCGGTAGCAGCGCCCCGCGCTCCGGCTGAATCTCGGGCGGCAGGCTCTCCCACTTCGGCCCGCCGACAGAGCCGAATAGAATGGCATCCGCCGCCTCGCTCGCTGCGACGGTTTCGGCAGGCAGCGGATGACCGCCATCATCGATGGCCGCGCCGCCGACAAGGTGCTCGGATCGCTCCACCTTGAAACCGAATTTCACCTCCACCGCATCCAGCACGCGCAGCGCCTGAACCATCACTTCCGGGCCGATGCCGTCTCCGGATAAAATCGTTATCTTCGACATAAAATTTTCAATCCTCCTCGAACTTCCGGGCAATCAGATCGCCGATGGCGTCCAGCGCGGCTTCCTCGTCCTCGCCCTCGGCGCTGACTAGGATCACCGAGCCGTGCCCGGCGGCCAGCATCATCAGGCCCATGATGCTTTTCCCGTCCACCTCCTCACCGTCCTTCTCGACGGTGATGTCGGATTGGAAACGATTCGCCATCTTGACGAATTGCGCCGCAGGGCGGGCGTGTATCCCAAGCTTGTTCTGAATCGTGAAATCTCGTTGTGCCATATTTTAGGGGTTCTCGGTGCGGGAGGGTAGAAAGGCGGAGGGCAAACCTCCAAGGGAAATTTTCAGCCTTCTTCGTGGGGCGAAATGCATCCCAAAGGCAGCAAGCCGGCTGCTTGAAAGGAAATGGGAGTGGCCGGGAACAACCCCTGACGCATCATTTCCTCCGGATGCGCCAGACTTCGCAGATCTGGTTACGTTCCGGAACTCGGCTGCTGAAGCGATCCGTCTGACCCAGGTAAACCGCCTGCACGAGCTGGCCGGGGCGTTTATTCGAGGCGAAGTATTCCGCTGCGGCGGTGGCACGATCCGAGGAGAGATTCTGGTTCGCCTCCGGGTTGCCGGTTTCCGAGGCATATCCGATGACCAACGTGAGGTCGCCATCCGGCACTTCGGCGCTGACGATCTCATCGATTTGTGAAAGGTCTTCCTTGCTTAACGTGCTGGAGCCAGTTGCGAAAGAAAGCGTGTGCAAGACGTTCGCGCCGAGATCGACACCAAGCCTGCTGTATTCAGTAGTGAGGTCGGAATCCTTCACTCCCTCCATTTTTCTCAGTCGGCGGAAAAGCTCGACGGCAGCGGGCAGTAGTTCGTTCTCGGATTCCGCGAAGAGATCTGCTTTCTGCGAAGCCTCCTCAAGCTCCTTGGCGCGCGCCTCGTAAAAGTCTTTCGCGCGGAGCGCCTCCTCGTAGCGGCGCTGGAGATCCGCGAAGTCGTCCTCGCTGACACCGGCACCAGCCACCGCAAGTTCCTCCTTCAGGGTGGCGACCTCGCGGGAGAGGGCTTCGCGTTGCGCTTGGGAGTCGGCGAGCATCATCTTCAGTCGCTCATTCCCGTCCGATGCGATCAGCGCGCGCTGGAGTTCGCTCTGGAGGCGCCCGTTTTCCAGCGACACATCCTGGCGCAGCTTTTCTAGGCGCAGCGTATCGGCATTGCGGGCGAAGAGTTCCGCATCCTTCTCAGCGAGCATCTGCTGGAATTTTCCGGATATCCCGGCCAAGGTATCGGCATCCGCCTTGAGGCGTTTCGCGATCTCCTCGACGGGTTCCGAACCGCCATCCAGCGGTGGTAAGCCCATGGCCATGCGCTGGCGGTTGAGTTCAGAGCGCCGCGCATCGAGATCCGCCCTGATCGCCGCCACGGTCGGGTCATCCGGCGTGCCGGTCGGACCGCCTCCGCGCCGCAGGATTGTCACCGCCATCACAATGAGCATGGCGAGAATCATGAAAAGCAGGACTAGAACAGGATTCAGCTGCGCCGCAGTCCTTGTGCTCGGCTTGGTCTCCGCCGGCTCCGGTAGCGGATGCTCCGTGCGGTCATTCTCTTCAACGCTCTTCTCCTCATACTTAGACTCTGACATGGCCAAACCCTGTCCAATACCCCGCCGTCCTGTCAATGCGTCGTTCCAGAGATCAACAGGCGCATAAACTCCTCCGGGTGATCAATGAGGTAGGTGGGCTTGGCTTTTTCGAGGGACTCGCGGGAGTTGAAGCCCCAACTCACGGCGGCGTGGGGAATGCTCGCTTTCTGGGCGGCCTTTACGTCGCGCAGTTCGTCGCCGATGTAGAGCATCTCGGTGTTCTTAAGGGAAAAGGTCTTACGGATCGCGCGCAGGTGACGGGCTTTGCCGGTGAGCTTGGAGGTGGAGGAAACGAACTCGAAGAGATCCCGGAGACCGTGGTTGCGCAGGAATACATCGACGTTGGCGGTGGTGTTCGAGGTGAGGATCCCGAAGCTGTCCGTGTGGTTCCTCATTTCCGTAAGCGCGTCCTTCATGCCGTCGATGAGCTGGAGGCGGTCAATGTTCGCCCGCATCATGCCAGTGCCGCGGGCTATGATCGAAGGCACGCGGCGTTTCGGGATGTTCAGCACGGAGAGGATTTCCTTGAGAGAAAGGTGGCGCAAGTCAGCGATCTCGTGTTCCTCCACTTGCCGGATGCCGTAGTCGGGCGCGAGCTCATTGAAGATCCGGCGCGACTCGCCAAGGGTGTCGGCGATGGTGCCGTCGAAATCGAAAATCAGGGAACGGTATTTCATTTTCACGAATCTGCTCACACGCATTATCGTTTGCGAGCCAAAAGCTGCGGCGGAATCACCTAATCCCTGCGGCGTTTGTTGAGCCAGCGTTCTAAATCGCCGAAAATTCTTTTGCGCTCTTCATCATACATGAGGAGGTGATAGGCGTCGGGGTAGTTTTTGTAAGTCTTGGAAACGCCGGAGGGGATGCGGGAGATGAAGCCGCGCATATCGGAATCGTCATTGAAATAATCCTTACCTCCGTGGAGCACGAGGACAGGTGCTTTCATCTCCGCCGCGCAGCCATTCATGCCTTCGATGAGCCTGCCGAGGGTATCTAAAAGGCGCAGGGTGTGCTTTTCGACGTGGTAGGAGTTCGTCTGTGACTGTGTGAGGTGCTTGGATTCCTGGGTCATCTGCACGTCCTGTTCCGGCGCCAGCGCGTCGAGCGAAACCCGGGCAAGCGGAAGGGTGGTCGCTGCTGCCCGAACGAGTGCGATCTTCCACGGCTCTAGGTCGTCCTTGAAGCGGACGATGGGGGAAGAGAGCACCAGCCCGTCGCATGGCAGCTTGCCGGGTGGCGCGGCGTTGAGGGCGTGGGTGGCGATGAGCGCTCCCATACTTTCTCCATACCAGATGATCTTCGCATCCGGATGACGTTCCTCCACAAGCTGGGTGAAGGCCTCCAGGTCTTCATACCATTGGACGGGATCACCGATGTCACCGCGGCGGGTGTAGATGGGGTCACTGCCTTGACCTCGCACCTCGTAGGCGTAAAGGGCGGTCTTAGGTTGCCTTTGCACAAGGTGGTTGCCGAGGTTCGCATAGTCCACAGAGGCTCC
>CAMBTF010000203.1 GCA_945870545.1 Akkermansia muciniphila | reverse complement strand
CCGATGCTGGCGGCACCGGCCACACCATCCGCGCCTGCCGCCTCGCAGGCATCCCCGTCATTTTCCAAAACGACTGGGTCACTTGGCTAAGTTCTAAATCCTGAAATCCTAAGCTCTAAATCCTGATCATCCCCACCCCCATCCACCATGCAACCCTTCGTTCCCGGCGACCGCGTCGTCGCCATCAACACCAACATGTCGGGCCCCATCTATGGCCCTGCGAATCCGGAGCTGCATCCCTTCCTTTTCCCGGACGGACCGCTCCGTAAGGACTTGATCTACCATGTGGTCTCCGTGTCCGCATCCGGAGACGGTAATCAGCGCCTCATGCTCACCGGCATCCGTGTCTTCTGGGGAACTCAGGAAATGGGATGGAACTCGTCCCGCTTCCGCAAGGTGGACACTCTCAAAGGCCACCTGCCTAAAAAACGCCGACGCAAACAGCCGGTCGCCGCCACTTGCCTCCTGACCCCTCATCTCCAACACCCATGAATTTCTTCAAACGATTCAAGAAGCCAAAGCTGGGCATCGATAACTGCAAGCACCTTTCCGCCCTGGGTGATGACCCGGAGGCTTGGGATGATCTGGACGATGAGGAACTGAAACGCGTCATCGGCGTGAAGTTCATCGAGTATGGTCCGACCCAGGATACCTCGCGGATCGCCGGGCTGTTCGCGCTTTACCGTCATGCGATGGAACGCCTCGACGCGGACGAGCGCCGGGAGATGCTCACGGAGTTCAGCGGTATGATCGAGCAAAACGAAGGCCTGGGACACATGGGGCTGATGATGTTTCTTGCCACAGACACCGTTCCCGGCATCCGTTCCTCGGCCGCGCTGAGTCTGTCGGTGTTGTTTGATCCTGAAGACGGCGATGAGCTGGCCGGACCGCGCTTCGTCATCCGAACGCTCATCCATCACGATGGCGGAGCGCCGGGTCAAGGAGCCGCGCTGGGCGGAGTCCTGCTGCTGGGCGACAAGCGGATCATGCCCCTGCTAGCGGAGGTCTGGGACGAACTCTCCGAGGAGGCGCAGCTCGAAATGACCGCCGCCAAATCGGGCTTCGTCACCGAGGGCATGGTGGAATTTTGGCTGGATCGTCTGGAGCAAGGTTGCAGCGAGTCGGTGTTCGGTTCGGCGGTCGCGGCCATCGCCAAAATGCCGGTCATCGCCCATGCGCCCTTCGTCGTGGACATCGAGCGACTCCTGCCCGCCTACTCCGGCGGCGAACCCATGAAACTGCTGCGCCGGACCACCTTCGCCGACTATTTGGAGGAGATCCGCCCGCGCCTGGAGGCACTTGAGAAAAAGGAGTCGAAGCCCAAAGTCATCCCCCGCATCTTCGAGTTCTGGAAAAACCCCGAAGCCTTCCGGGGAATGGTCGGGTGAAAAAACCAACTCACCTCTCGCATTTCACCTTCTCAGCCTACCCGATTTCTATCAGATTCCCGTTTTTACATCACTCACCCAAAAAGCGGCGGATGAGAACCGCCGCAGTCAAAAGCCTCCGGCGGCATGGATATGCGCACGGACTTTTGGCAGACGGGCTACGTTGTAAAGTGCCCGCCGGTGGTTTCATGCCTTTTCTGGGGATCGCGCCTTTGCGTTTTGGATCAGGGCCGACCGAGCCGGATCAGCCCTACCTTATTGGGGTCAGCCCTTCTGCATGGCGCGCACTTCCTTGCGGACCATTTTTTTCAACTCGGGCGGCGCAATTACTTTCGCCTGGCTGCCGAAGCTGAGCACCCAGCGCATGACTTCCTCTAACCTTCCCACTTCGAAGCGCACCTCCACCTTGTTGCCTCGGGCATCGAGAGCCACCACTTCCTGAGTGGGGTGCCAGCGCCGCTCCTGGGCGAGGCGCGCGGCGTAGTTTCGTAGTTCTAGCCTGACGACATGGCGCGTATCATCCCCCGCGACATTCCAGACTCCGAACGACTTGTTGAGGTAGGCGGTTCCGTTGAAACCTGCCGGACGCTCGAAGCGGGTTTGCAGGACACGGCAGCGCGACATGCGGGGGAGGGCGAAAGTTCGCAGCGCCCCGCGGTCGAGATCGTGGGCGATGAGATACCATCCGCCTTCCACCTCGCCGAGATGGAGGGGTTGGACCTTGCGCGGCACCGCGCGCTCGCCCGCTAGCTTGCGGTAATGGAACGCCGTTTCCGACTGATCCAGGATCGCCTTGGCGAGCTGGCCAAAGCATTTGATCTGGCTCTGATCCTGTTGCACGGACTTGTGGGAAAACGCCTCGTCCAGATTCGACCATGAGAATTCGATTTTCCCCAGCAAGCTGTGGGTGATTTTGGAGAAGGCCGCGCCGAGAGCGTCGGCAAGGCGTGTGCCGCGGATGCCCTGGAGGGCGGTGCGGGTGAAGAACAAGGCCGCCAGTTCCTCCGAGGAAATATCGAACACCGGGAAATCGGAAACATCACCCTCATAGCGGTAGCCGTGCAGGTCATCGCAATACACGAGAGGCAGGCCCAGCGCGTCGCGCATGAAACTGATGTCGCGCTGGATGGTCTTGCGATCCACTTCGAAGGCTTTCGCAAGCGTCGAACAGTTGGGCAGCGAGCCGTTGCGGATGCGGGCGTGGATTTCGTAGATCCGGTGCAGCGGCCGCCGGGTCCTGCCGTCACGGGGCATGGACTCGTTAAGGCTGGTGGGAGGAGACTTGGGAGATTTTGTTTTCATAGGCAATCTTGTTTTCGGTTCTTCACTCCTCCGGGGATTCTTTTGGCATGCGCCTATCGGCTGTGCGTGGGCTATTCCTCCATAAACCGATCTAGCGCCTGATGGAGTTCGGAGGAGCGTTTTACGTGGTATATTTCGGAGGGCTGGAGGGAGAGACGTTTTCCGGCGGAGTTCTGGAAGTGGAGGATAAGGGGGATCGGGAATAAAGAGAAGGGGATTGCATCCCCTTTGCATAGGATCGGTAACCCGCAGCACCGGTATTTCGCCCGGCTGGCGAAAAGGGGATACAATCCCCTTCTCCATATTGAAAGGGGATACAATCCCCTTCTCCCTATTACACCCATCCCTTCCCTCCAACCCCTCCACCCGCCTGATCCACGCACCCTTCCCGGCGAAAAATCTTGATCCCCCAACGATTCCCCCTCTCCTTCGGGGGGATTCGCGGTGGTTTAAAGCTCCTCTTCGGAAACCGGTATGATCTTCATCAGGCTTTTCTGGAGGCCGATTTTCAGGACGCTGTTACCGTGGATGGGAATGACCGGTCGCTCGAACCTGCCCTCCATCGTGTAGATGTGGTGGCTGCCGTTGATCCTGGCGAGCTTCCAGCCCTTCACCTCGGCGAGTTTCGCCATGCGGCGGCCGGTCACGGACTTCATACCGCCAGTTCCAGGATCTCGTTGGTTTGATCGACACCGCTTTCCCCGGCCTCCAGCCATCCCGTCACCGCCTCGCGGAGATTCGCCTCAAGCTCCGCGCGCGTCTCGCCCTGGGTGACGCAACCGGGCAGGGCCGGAACCTCGGCCCAATAACCGCCTTCTTCGGCAACATGGATCACAGCCTGCAACTTCATGGGCGGATGCTATTCCATCCGGCAAGGGTTGTCATCAGGCAAAAACGACCGCCCACCACAGGGTTCCTCCACTAGGGAAATAGCCTGTCCGAATCGAAAAGAGAACCACGGATGAACACGGATGGACACGGATAAGATGGCTGGGCAGATCCGTTTTTGGATATTTGGGAGATCTTGAGCGAGCCAGGCACAGCCAGAATGTTTACTCCTGTCTTTTCATCCGTGTTTATCCGTGTTCATTTGCCGGAAGGATTGGAATTTTCCAGTCCGGCTATCTCCGCTTCGCTTCGGTTGTGGTTCGAATTTTTCTCATCCCTAGCGGAGGAACCCTACCGCCCACCGCCGCACATAGCCCCGCGATATCCGGAAAGTCACCCATCCCCTCCCTCCAACCCCTCCACCCGCATGATCCACGCACCCTTCCCGGCGAAAAACCTTGATCCACCAACGATTTCCCCCTTTTCTCCGGTAAGACTTCCATGCCGGATTTCACCGGGGCGGGGGATATGAATAAGTCCTGTCATCCCAAAAATTTAGCTATGTCGAAAGTCCAAATACGAATTGAGGATCAGCAGAACGAAGTGGCTGATGAAGTTTCAGCTCTCTTGGCTGTCGTCCGTCCGATTCTCTCAGGCATTTTATTCTCTTTGAAAGCCGATGTGGTTGGCGAAGCTGGTGGTTTCGATCAAGTGAAGCTCAAGATGTTGACCCGCCTTTATAAAAGAGGTGACGGAGACTGCGGCATTTGTTTCGAGTATGCTGTTCACGATGCAATGCTAAGGGGAGAAGCATCGGTTCTTGAAAGAG
>CAMBTF010000202.1 GCA_945870545.1 Akkermansia muciniphila | reverse complement strand
ATCATCTCGCGCATCGCGTCGATGCGGTCGCCCTCAAAGAACATGTGCTCGGTGCGGGTGAGGCCGATGCCTTCCGCGCCGAAAGCGACGGCGTTCTTTACCTGCTCCGGGGTGTCTGCGTTGGTGCGGACGCCCATGCGGGTGGCTTTCGAACACCAGTCCATAAGCTGGACGAAGTTCTTGAACTTCTCGGTCTCGCGCGAGGACTTCTTGTTGTTGATGAGTCCGGTGATGATCTCGGAAGGTTCGGTGGCGAGCTCGCCGCCGTAAACCGTTCCGGCCGTGCCGTCGATGGAGAGGTAGTCGCCCTCTTTGAAGGTCTTGCCACCGGCCTGGACGGTCTTCTTGTTGTAGTCGACATCGACGCCGGAGGCGCCGCACACGCAGACCTTGCCCATCTGGCGGGCGACGAGGGCGGCGTGGGAGGAAACACCGCCACGCGAGGTGAGGATGCCCTCGGCGGCGATCATGCCGCGAAGGTCTTCCGGCGAGGTCTCGATGCGGACAAGGAGAACTTTTTCACCACGATGCGAAGCCGCTTCGGCGCGATCCGCGTTGAGGTAGATTTTCCCGGAAGCGGCACCGGGGCCGGCGGGGAGGCCTTTGGCGATGATGGTCTGCTTCTTGGTTTGCTCGATATCGAAGACGGGGGCGAGCAGCGCGTCGAGCTGGTCGGCGGGGTTGCGGAGAACCGCGGTCTGCCAGTCGATGAGCTTTTCCTTCACCATGTCGGCGGCGAATTTGAGCGCGGCGGCGGCGGTGCGCTTGCCGTTGCGGGTCTGGAGCATGAACAGCTTGCCGTCCTGGATGGTAAACTCAACGTCCTGCACATCGCGGAAGTGGTTTTCAAGGATACGGCGGACTTTCATCAGCTCCTTGAATGCGGCGGGGAGGGCTTTCGCCATGCCAGCGACGGCATCCGGGGTGCGGACACCGGCGACGACGTCCTCGCCCTGGGCGTTGACGAGGAATTCGCCGTAAAGGACGTTTTCACCGTTGGCGGGGTTGCGGGTGAAGGCGACACCGGAACCGGAGTTTGCGCCGGTGTTTCCGAAAACCATGGCCTGCACGTTGACGGCGGTGCCCCATGCGGCGGGGATGCCGTATTTGCGGCGATAGACGATCGCGCGGTCGTTCATCCACGAGCTGAAGACGGCGCCAGCGGCACCTTCGAGCTGCTCCCAGGGGCAATCCGGGAAGCCCTTGCCGGTGCGGTCGAGCACGAGCTTCTTGAAGCGGGCAACGAGTTCCTTGTTGTCGTCGGCAGTGAGTTCGGAATCAACGATGTCCTTCTTGTACTTCGCGTGCTTGAAGGATTCGATCGCGTGCTCGAAAGGCTCGTGGTCTTCGTGGGGGAGTTTCTGCACGCCGAGGACGACGTCGCCGTACATCTGGATGAAGCGGCGGTAGCAATCCCATGCGAAGCGCTCGTTGTTGGTGGCCTTGGAAAGTGCATCGACGGTCTTGTCGTTGAGGCCGAGGTTGAGGACGGTGTCCATCATGCCGGGCATCGAGTCGCGCGCGCCGGAGCGGACAGCGAGGAGGAGGGGGAAACCTTTCGAGTCGCCGAACTTGTAGCCCATGATTTTTTCCATGTTGGCGACGCCTGCCTCCATCTGGGAGCGGAGGACTTTCGGGTAGGTTTGCTTGTGATCGTAGTAGTAGGTGCAGACCTCGGTGGTGATCGTGAAACCCGATGGGACCGGAAGTCCGATGAGGGTCATCTCGGCGAGGTTTGCGCCTTTGCCGCCGAGCAGCTCTTTCATTTTCCCGTGGCCGTCGGCTTTGCCCGCGCCCCAGGTGTAAACGTATTTGGTTTCTTTCGCGGAGGATTTCTTCGCGGCTGATTTCTTCGCGGCGGGTTTGGCCGCTGTCTTCTTTTTGGTTGCCATCGTATTGGTATTGTCGGGTTGCATTCCGCTGCCATATCTCGATACAGGAAAACAGTTCCTTTTACCGTGGAGCGGGCGCGGGAGGCTAGCAGGAGCGACTTGCCTGTCAACCGGTCAATGGTGGAAAAACCAAGCGTTCACAGCTCCTACTTCGTAAGAGATTCAAACACAGATGAACGGGATGAACGCAGATAAGAAAGAACAGTGATAAGAATGGTATGAGTGGGGCCGTCGGTGTGGAGGTGGACTCGAATTCATTCTCTTCATCTGCGACCATCCTGTCTATCTGTGGTCGGCCTTTTCTTCTGGGATCAGAACGTGGCCTCTACACCGGCGAAGATCATGCGCGGCGCGTTGGCGCGCGGGCCGAGCGGGGCGCGGCTTACGATCTTCCGGGTGTCGAAGATGTTCTGGATGCCGCCGACGAGCTTGAGGTTTTCGTTGAGCTGGTAGTGACCTGTTAGATCGATGAGGGATAGGGAGTCGATTTTTCCGTCCACGGCGCTCGGGTTGCCCGGAAGTCCGGTGAGGTTATCGATGCGGACGTCGTCATTATAACCGGTGCCCCATGTGGAAGTGGTAAACGAAGCGTCGAGGTTGATGCCCCATTTTTCTGTGATGTAAGAGATGCCTGCTGCGAGTTTCCAGTCAGGGAGATAGGGAAGCTGGCTGCCGCTCTGGGCACCGGAGAAGAGTCCGGCGGTGTTGGCGAGGAGTCCGTTGATGTCCTTGAACTCGGCCTGGGTGTAGGTGGCGCTGATATAAACAGGCAGGCCGTAGCTTGCGCCCATCGCTTGTCCGAGGTCGTATTCCACAAGGCTCTCAAGGCCCCATGCTTCCGCCGCTCCGGCATTGCGCGAAGGGCTCAAGCCACCGACGACATCGAACTGGGGGGCGATGAGGTTATCGTAATCGGTGTAAAAGGCGACGAGCTCGGTGCGGAGCGCGTCCTTGCGGTGACGGTAGCCGATCTCGAAGCCGAGGCTTTCCTCGCTGTCGGTGCCTGTTAGATATCCGGCGGGATTGGCGGGTGATTGCCCGCGATAGATGCCGCCGAAGAGGGAGTTTTCCGCATCGCAATCATAGGTCGCGCCGATGCCGCCCATGAGGAGCTGTTCGTCGCCGGATGTGTTCACGCCCGCCGCCGTGGTGTTCTCGAGCTCGAGATGCTCATAGCGGATGCCGGGACGGAGGGTGAGGGCGCCGATCTTGATTTCATCCTCAAGATACAGCGCGGTGGCGAAGACCTCCTGAAGACCTGCCGATCCGATCGCTCCGGGCGCAGCCGGTCCGAAGCCGCCGGTTCCGTTCGAGGTGTAGAAAATCTGCTGGTTGGTGCCGCCCGCGCGGTCGTAGTGGAGGCGGAGTCCGACGGCGAGATCGTGGGATACGGAGCCGGTGTCGAAGCGAAAATTAGCCTGGTTTTGCCAGCCGTAGGACTCGTGGTCGCGGAAAGCGTCGCGGGTGAAAATGTCGCCGGCACCCGTGCCCTGGAGGACGGCGAGCGAGGGGGCGTGGAGCAGGGCTTCGGCGACGTTGGTGCGGAGCCCGGCACCGCGCAGGCCGTCGAGCTTGTCCCAGCTGCGCTCGAAGGAATTGAAGTAAACAGCGGATTCGATGCGGAGCGCATCCGAAGGTTCGGCGATCCATTTCAGGTAGGTACGGAAATGCTCGGCGGTGTGATGGTCAAACTGGGTGGAGGAGTAGCGGCGGTTCGAATCGCGGCGCAGGTCGGTTACGGTGATGCCGCCGTAGGATTCGTTCGCGTCGAAATCGGTGTAGCCCACCTTGGCTTCGAAGCGTTGCTTGAGGTCGGTGTTCGGCTCGTAGAAGAGCTTGAGCATCGGCTCGATGAGATCGAAGCCGGAGTCTTTCGACGTGCCGTCGATGTCACGGAAGCCTTCGCTGGTCATCGCGTGGAGTTCGAGGAGATAGCCGAATGTTCCGGCATCCGTGGACTGGGTGTCGCCGTACCACGTCTGGTTGAAAAAGGTTTGGTCGGTGCCGAAAGTGGTGCGGGAGAAGAAGTTGTTTTCGCCGTCGGCGGGAATGGGGGTGGAAAGGAAATTGACGGCACCCCCGGTGGTGTGGGGGCCGTATTTCACCTGGGAGGAACCTTTCAAAAACTCAATGGCGGACATCCGGCTCGCTTTGGGTGAGTAGTAAGCGGCAGGCGCGGAATAGGGAGAAGGGGAGGTGAGTATCCCGTCTTCCATCAGCGTGACTTTGCTCGAGCGCGTGCCATCCACTCCCCGGAGTGCGATGTTGGGAAAATTTCCGTAGCCATCCTCGTCCCGCACGAAAACGGAAGGCACTTTGGCGGCGATGCGGGCGAGGTTGGTTTGGCCACGCGAGCGGAATTCCTCGGCGCTCACATACGCCGCCGATCCGGTAAGCTGGAAAACCTGATCGTCTCCGCCCACCACTGTCAGCGGCGCCAAGGTTCCCAGCGCGTCCTGCCCGCCCGCTTGTCCC
>CAMBTF010000201.1 GCA_945870545.1 Akkermansia muciniphila | reverse complement strand
AAAAGGTATTACCAGAACGCTGAGTTAACTCCCACAAATCGGCACGAATCCAATCCCATTCATACTCTCCGTTTCGTTAAGGAATTTTGGCAAATGGTCTAAATGACACGGATACGATCCGGTCGGTGAGCACGGTCAAGCTCGCTTAAGCGCACGAACTTTTGGCAAATGGTTTAGACCGCCTTCGGATTCTGCCAAGATTCAAATCCACGCGCTGAATTTCCGGGAGCGATCAGGGCTGCCTGGCGACCACCCGATAGAAGCCTTTTAGTCGGGATGCTGTCCCCGTTTCTGTGATGGTGATATTTGCGCCGGTGCCGGTGAGGTTTTCCTGCACCGTAGCCCATGGAGGGTCCAGCGTTTCACTTTGCTCGACCTTGTAGATGCGGCCAGTAATCGTCGGAAAAGTGACGCTTACATCTTTCGAGCCGACGGCCACGCTGAACTGAAAGCGGCTGCCTGTGTTGTTGGGAAGAGAGCCGAACAGGAATTCATCGATGTTTTTTGATCCGTCCCCGTCAAGATCGAGCGCGGCGTCATGGATCGCGGGATTGAGACCGACAGAGCTCTCGTAATCGTCGGCCATCGTGTCGTTATCGGCATCGCCATCGACGATCGTGACGGTGGCAATGGCCGGGGAGCCAAGCGATAGGCTGCCGGTGGCTCCGCTCAGCGAGATGGAGAAGCCCTCATCGGGTTCGAGCATGTCGTCGTTAATCACGGATACACTGAAGGTCTTGCTGAGGTCGCCGGTTCCGAATGTGAGAGTGCCGCTGGCGGTTGTGAAATCTGTGCCGGGGGTGGCTGTGCCGCCGCTGGTGGCATAGCTGACGTTACCGGCACTGCCCGCCGTGGTGCGGCTTACGGTGAAAGTGAGCGTGGTCGCCGCTTCGTTGATGGTCTGCGTGGCGGGCGAGATGGCGACGGGCGTGGCCACATCATTGTTCATGATAGAGACGCTGCCGGTAGCGAGTGTTCCGAGCGTGGTGTTTCCTCCCGCGTTGGATAGCGTGATCTGGATGGTTTCATCGGGCTCGACCGCGCCATCATCGGTGATCGGAATGGCGAAAGTTTTCGTAAGCTCACCTGCGGCGAAAGTAAGGGTGCCCGTGGTGCTCGTGAAATCGCTCCCTGCGGTGGCGGTGCCATTGCTGGTGGCGTAATTCACGGTGGCAGATCCCTCCCGACCGCCGGTGCGGGTAACCGAGACATCAATGGAACCCGACCCCTCACTTCCACTGGTCGTGGCGGTGGTGAGAAAGACATTGTCGGTGGAGGTAACGGTCGTGAAAGAGAGCTGCCAACTTGTCAGCGAGCCCGCAGCACCTGCAGAGAAGTCCTGCATGAAAAGTTTCCATGTGCCGTCGGCGGGCACGCCGCGAAACTCGCTCATCGTGAAGGCCAGTTCCTTCGAACCCGTATCACCGGTGAAAGAGCGCCCGCTGGGATTATCCGCCGCATCAAACGGGCCGTAGTAGTCCCCCGGGCGGTAGGTGCCGCTGGATAGGCTGGCTTGCGAGGCCGGGAAAGTGATGGAGGCGGCATCATCGAAGGTGAGGTTCGCCGATGAGGCACTATCTTGATTACCACCGCAAAAGAGCCGGATCTTCAGGTCATCCGGGCTGTGCAGCAGAGCGCCGACGTCGTCGATGTAGCTGTGGGTCAAGCCGTTGATCCGCGCCGTCATGTCTTGAACCCGACCGACCAGGCCGGATACGGCAAGGTCTGAAGGCGAAGGCGAGCCCGTGTTATTGTCCCTGATGGTGATGGCTCCGCCTGTGAAGGGGCTCGATGCGCTGGTGCCGAGGGGAATGTCGAGGTTCGCAAATCCAAGATCCGTGGCACCGTCTGAAAGCCTCAGTATCACCGGGACGGACACACCCGTGCCTCCGGCGATCCTGAAAGAGAAGCTGCGCTGAACCGTGGCGCCTGAGGCGGCGAGTGCTCCATAATTTTGCGCAACGGAAGGTTCACGCACACCGCCGATGGGCAACAATGTGGCAGTGAGGTTGCTGGTGGCAGCGGCACCAATGTTTTTCAGACCGAGGCTGAAGGTGACCGCCTCACCGGGATCTGCCGCGCTGTTTGCAGGCGTGTTCGATTCCCCGCTGAGCGTGGCGCCCGCCCCGGCGAGGCGTGCGCCCGCGTTGGTGGTGCCCCATAGTTTCACCGTGACGCCCGTCAGCGTTCCGGTATCTAACGCAGCGCGATCCGCCACTTTCACCGTCCAGTTTCCTGCGGCCGATTCCCCCCAGTGACGGACGGAGCTGTAAGTCCATGCGAGGTTGTCCGTGCCGTCATTGAAAGACTGCGCGAGCTTGCTGATCATGCCCGAGGGGGAAGTGAGCGTAACCTCAAGGTCGCCGCGCGCCGTATGCGTGGCATTCACCGTGACGGTGACATGCTCCACGCGGAAATTCGAAGCGGTGAAATTGAGTGTGCGGGTGACTCCGGTAGCGTTGTTGTCGAGAATGGTGGTTGAAAGTCCGGTCTGCGCCACCTGAGCGGTGGTCATCGCGGGTAGATTTGTCCACTGCTGGGCGAGAGCCACGGCGGCAGCCGCATCGATTACGCCCGCGCCATATTTGTGGTTGAAGGAAAGGCCTGCGCCGTTCGTCGCCCAGTCGGGATCGGTGCGTTGCGCCTTGCGCGCGGTGCGGACGAGGATCTCCTTCACGTCCCGCCAGCCGAGATTCGGATTCGCCTCCAGCATGAGCGCGACAATCCCAGCCGCCAACGGGCATGCGGACGAGGTGCCGCCAAAGTCATTTGTGTAGTTTCGGTCGCTAAGGTTGTTCGCGCCGCTGGCGGCTTTATTGTAGCCACTATCACCGGTGAGGTCGACGGTGCGTATGCCTTGGTTCTGACCACTGCTATTCGAAGGCGCTGAAATCAGCAGATTGGCACCCATCTCGGAGTAGTAGCTCTGGAACCCGGCATCATTCACTGCGGCCACAGCGATTACGAAAGGCGAGTTGGCGTAGCCGTCGTAATTCGAGTTATCACCCAGATCGAAGCCGTTGCCGCCCGAGAATAGCTGGATGACACCTTTTCCACCGCGACCGCTGGTGACCGCTGTTTCGAGCGCCGCCGCCGCCAAGAGGCCGGGGCCACCGTAGCCGCCGCCATCAGGTTGCCCCCAGCTGTTACTCTTTACCTGAATAGAGTTGTTGTTCGCCAGGAATGCATCCGCCTCGTTTTGATCGGTGGTCGGCGCGGCGATGAGCCGGAAACCCGTCAAGGTGGCAAGGGGGGCGGCGCCGGTTACCCCGATGCCATTGCCGCCACGTGCCGCGGCTACGCCCGCGCAGGCCGTGCCATGTGAATCCTCGGTCAGGTTTACGGGCGTCGGATCGGAATCGTTACTGTTGTAATCGTAGTCGAGGCTTGTGTTGTAATTCGGCTGGATGTCCGGGTGGGCGTGTTGAACCCCATCATCGATGATGCCGATGGTGATGCCGGATCCCTCAAATGTATCCCAAACGGATGTCACATTCGCATCCGCCCAAAGGGCACCGCCGAGCTGCGTGGTGTTGAGAAGATGCCATTGCTCCGAAAAGAGCGGGTCGTTAGGGATCTTTTTTTTTGCCTTCTGTGTGGCGAGCAGCACATCGGCGCTCTCCACCTCTGGCATCAACCTTAGTGTCTCCATCGCCACCAGCGCCCCTTCGGAGGTTCCCGCGTCAAGAATGACGAATCCCGGAGCGTGATCCATCTCGCGGGAAACCCGTAGCCCGGCTTTTTTGGCAACGACCTTTGCCGCAGCGCCAGCTTTCAGTTTCACCAGCACCTCGCGGGTCACAAAATGGCGGATTGTCACTGCGGCTTCGCGGGATTTCGGGTCACCGCCGCTTTCGATGAGCACGATTTCGACTTCCGCCGCCGCCTTTGTTCGCAGCTGTTTCGCTTTGGCCGCAGGATTTCCGTCCGTCACTTGGTTTATCGTGCGCCGTCCGTCCGCTTGTTTCACGGCGACCTCGGCCATAGAAACTTCAAGCTGGCGCTGCATGCCGCCGTCCGCGATTTCGTAGCTAGCTTTGAGGGGACGCTCAGGATCCAGTTGCTGAGCCGCTGCAATGCCAACAAAGGGAAAAAGCATCCCGATCAGTATGGGTGCTATTCCGATCGAGGTGAGCAATTTCATCGCACGCATGATGCATAGGGCAGTATGTGAAACAAGCGATTCGTCGTGCCAAATGTGCCAAGCCTTTGGATAAAATGATCGCGCAATTTTCCAATTAGATTCGGTAAGCCCCCGCATTGCGCAGCACGGTGTCCCTAACAGGCAGAGGGTTGCAGAGACGCTCCACCATACCGTTCCATGCATCCTGTCCGGAGAGGATCTGCACCTCGATCCAGAGGAAATATCTCTTATGAAAT
>CAMBTF010000200.1 GCA_945870545.1 Akkermansia muciniphila | reverse complement strand
CCCCAACCACGAATGGGCGCCGAAGATGGCGTTCCGAATCGGCCAATGCCATTACAAGCTGGAGGAATATACCAAGGCGGGTCTAGCCTTCGATGCCTTTGTGAAAACCTACCCCGAAAACGAACTCACCGCCCAAGCCCTCTTCTGGGCCGGCGAAAGCTACCGCACCGGGAAAGACATCCCCGCCGCCTTCCGCCGCTACAACCGCTGCCGCTGGGACTTCCCCGAATCCGACGCCGCAAAATACTCCCGCGGCCGCCTCGCTCTTCCGGAACTCCTCGAACAGTTTGAACGCGAAGCCAATCTCGACCAATGAACATCACGACCCAAAACACCCTCGCCGCCGGATTCCTCGATAGCGGCGCACTCAAACTCATGATCGAAGGCGGCGTTTTCATGTGGCCCATCCTGGCGCTGATGATCCTTGGTATCGCTGTGATCATCGAGCGCTACCGCAGCCTACGCATGCTGGAAACGGATGCCGGGGCGCTGCGGGAAAAGGTCATCGCGCTGCTTTCCGAGGACAAGGTCGAGGAATCGCTCGAACTCTGCGATGCCGCCCGCGGCCCGGTGCCGGCCATCCTTTCCAACGGGCTGCGGAAATACCTCGTCCTGCGCCGACTCAATTACGACCCCGCACAGATGGAGCAGCAGGTCATCAAGAGCATGGAAAACTACGGCGTGAACATCGTCGCCGCACTGGAACGGCACTTGCCTCTCCTCGCCACCATCGCCTCGGTCGCGCCCATGCTCGGTTTCCTCGGCACGGTGCAGGGCATGATCGTCGCCTTCGGTGACATCGAGGCGAACATCGGCCAGCAGAACATCGTCCAGGCCGCCGCCTCCGGGATCCGCGTCGCACTACTCACCACCGCCTTCGGGCTGGTTGTCGGCATTCCCGCCTACATGGCGTTCAATTATTTCACCGGCATCATCAACGACTTCGTCCTCCAGGTAGAGTCCTCGGCGGCAGAGCTGATCGAGGTCGTCACCCTCCGCCTGACTCTAGAGAAAGGGGAACCATGAACGCCGAAGGCGCAAGGAGGGGCTGCTTTCAGCTGCCCAACAACCCAAGCACAATGCCACAGTCTCCCCATTCCTATCTGACAACCGAACGCAGCCACTCCTTGCACCCATGAAACTGAAGCGCGGCAAACTCCTGGTCGATCCGCCCGAATGCGCTACCGCCGACATGGCGTTCACGCTGATCATCTTTTTCCTGGTCTGTGCCGCCGTGCAGCCTGAGACCGGCATGTCCCAGGCCTTGCCGAAGACCGAGGAGAAATCCGAGGAGCGCGAGCAGAGCAAGAACCTCGAGGTCTCGATCACAGCCTCCAGCATCGTCATGAACGGCAATCCGCTACAGCTCCCAGAGTTCACCCGCCGCATCGCCGCCGAGTTGAAAACGAAGACCCGCGAACAGGACAGGATTGTCGTGGTGAAAAGCGCGCCCGACACCCCCTACCCCGCCTGGATCGGCGTCTCGCGGGCCATCGATAGCGCGGGCGGCATCCTCACCCTTGAGCTTGAAAGCGAGCGAACCATCGAAATCAAATGAAACTCCCGCGCAAAAAACTCACGGCCTCGGTGCCTTCCTTCGCGATGGGTGACATCGCTTTCCTGCTGCTCATTTTCTTCGTCATCCTTGCCCGCGCGCAAGACGACAGCCACATCCAGTGGCAACCCGCACGGCTCGACAAGGTCGAGATGGCTCCCGCCGCGCGCGCCAGCGTCGCCATCGACACCGGTTCCAAGACCTATCTCGACGGCAAGGAAATTTCCCCCGAAGAACTCGCGGCGAAGCTCTCCGCCGTACTCGGCGACGCCCCCGCCGGACAGCGCCACGTTTTCCTGAAAGTGGACCGCGACGCGAAAGCCAAGATCTTCGAACCTGTGATCGCCGCCATCAGCGAGGCCGGCGGCGACCTGATCCATATCCTCGAACCCGAGAAACAACCCGCCCAACGATGAAAAGCAAACCCACCGAAACCCGCACCGCGATGGCCAGCAGCAAGGCCGACCTCCGCGAACTGAGAGACAACTCCCGCGCCACCGTCGGAGAGATCCAAGCCTTCCTGCGCGAGCTGAAAGGCAAGAGTCCGCAGGAAATGCTCGGTGTCGTCGCGCAAAGCGGACTCTTCCGCTCCCTTGTCCTCTCCACCGGCCTTGTCGTCGGCGGCATCCTGCTTTTCACCGCCATCCCCTACTTCATGGGCAGCGATGAAAAACCGGCTCCCGTCTCAGAGCCCCCCACTCCTGTGGAAGCCCCTTTGGAAACCCCGAAGACTGTAGAACCCGCCGCCAAACCCGCGCCCGATCCACTTTCGAAGCTCGGCGTCGGCGAGGAACTTTCCGCTCCGCCCAACACGAACCCGCTCGAAAACAAGGGCGATGATTTCCTCAAGGATCTGGAATGATGGATGCCCGCCGGCTCTGGGAAGTCTTTCGGAAACGCGTCCGCCAGCCGGACGCGCTCACCGGGATCTTCGCGGCGCTGTGGTGCCTCGTCTGGCTCGACGCCCAGGTGTGGTTCCGGTTTCCGCCGTGGTTCCATGCGCTGGCTTTCCTATCCGCCGCGCCGGTCTGCATCTACTGGATCCGTCGTACAAGCCCTTGGACTGCTACAGCCTGCTGTAGCTTTCGGTTACGCAGCCTGCTGCGACCGGGCGGCATTGGCACGGAAAGCATCAATTCCTCCCCAGCGTCCGTCATCCGCCAGCGCGCCGTCCTCAGCGTCTCCTACATCCCCGCGTGGCAGTTCATCGCCCATCTCCCGCTGGTTTTCTCCGCCTACTCCCTTTCCGCCTCCCTATCAGCGGCGGGTGCTTTCGGCGCGTTTTTCATCGGCCTAGCATGGGCGGTGTGGTGGATCGACCGGGAGACGAAGCGGATGGCCTCGACCAAGGTCCGCAGGCGCACCTGGGATCCGCGCAGGCTCGCCGCATGGTATTACGGCAGGGACAATCCACGCCTGCGCCAATCGGCTTTCACCCTGCTCACCTACACCCTGCTCTTCGGCCTCATCTCGATGGTGCTCACCCGCATGACCGGTTGCTCGGTCTACGAGGCACCGCTCGGCGGCGGCGAGCAGAAGCAGCTCCGCCAAATCGTGCAGATTCAGAAAGTCATCAAGAAAAAGTATGTGATCAACCCCTACAGCAGCGTGCTTTTCAATCCGCCACCCATCGACAACGTGAAGCTCAACGTCCTCGAGGTCACCGAGCACCTCTACAAGATCGGCCAGGGAAAAGGCGACGGCGCGGGCTACTCGGCGGGCACCACGCGCGGAAAGGTACGTTTCATCCGGTTGAAATATGAGGGCGGCGATTGGGATCAGGACATGTCGCGCGGCTCCGACCTCAATCTCCTCACCGAATACAGCGTCCGCCTCGGCCAGCCCGCCAGCGACCGACCGGAACCGATGGAGATTGCCCGACTCAAGGCCTTTCCCGCCCGCAAAAGCCCGCCCATGGTTTACATGACAGGTCAGCGCGGCATTAACGTCAGCGATTCCGAAATCAAGATCCTGCGCACCTACCTGCTCGAACATCACGGCATGCTCTTCGGCGACAACGGCGGCAGCTCGGGATGGGAGGGGCAGTTCGTCGGGATGATGAAACGTGTCCTGCCCACCGTGGAGCCGATCAACGTTTACCTCGACCACCCCATCCACCGCATCCCCTACCCTCTGCCCCGGCTTCCCATCGTCGCCCCGCACGGCCGATCAAACGCGCTCGGCTGGGTGGTGGACGGCCGCCTCGCCGTGTATTACCATCCCGGCGATATCGGCGACGCCTGGGCCGACGGACACTCCGGCGTCCCGCAGGAAATCTGGGAATCCTGCTACCAACTCGGCGTCAACATCATCCACTACGCCCATTCGGAGTACAACCAATGGCTCGAAAGCACAAAAGAATGACCGTGGCGGCGGATTGTAGCCGCCATGCCAAACACACACATAAAAATGATGACCAAAAAACCTAAACGGAAGATTTCCGGGAAAAGACGTAATGCAACGAGTGATAAGTCTCCCGGCATGAAAACACCGACCTCATATAGGAATTTTTTGAAACTCGCAGGATCTATCGAGGGTCGGCTGTTCTAAGTTCCAAAAAAGGATTCCAGCCATGAACTACCCACAGAGATTATTTTTCGGAGTCTGGTTTCTCGTGACCTTGCTATCCCCGCTTGCCTCTGCCCTCTCCCCCCTCGAGCAGATTCCCGTCGGTACCTTCGAGAAAATGAAGGAGGTCGAGCGCTACCAGATGCGCATCGCGGAGAAACATTACACCGGCGGCGCTTTCAAAACCTCGCTCGCCGAGTATGAGAAATTCCTCACTCTCTACGAGAAAAGCCCCGGCGCACCCTACGCGCAGCTCATGTGGAGCCACTCGAT
>CAMBTF010000199.1 GCA_945870545.1 Akkermansia muciniphila | reverse complement strand
GCTTACATCCACTCATCTCCACTGCAAGCAGACTTTAGGGCGAATCCTTTGATCGGCGCATAAATCTTGGCGTTCCCCTGTCTTCGCGGTTAATTGGTGCAGATTCATGTCCTGCACCGCCATCCTCGTAGCCGCCGGAGCCAGCCGCCGCATGGGTTTCGATAAACTCGCCGCACCGCTCGAAGGCATTCCCGTGCTTGCCCGAACGATCGCCGCTTTCATGGAGTGTGGGGAAATTTCCGGAATCATCCTCGTCACACCGCCGGAGCGGATGGCGCTGCTGGATGAATCGACTTTCACCAAACCCGTAATCCGCATCGACGGCGGAGCCGAGCGCCACCTCTCCGTCGCCGCAGGTCTCGCCGCCGTGCCGCCGGGCATAGAACTCATCGCGATCCACGATGCGGCGCGTCCGTTCGTTTCCCAAGCCGACATCCGCGCTGTGCTCGCCGCCGCGCGAGAGCATGGCGCCGGCTCCCTCGCCCGCCGTGTCACCGAGACCTTGAAACGCGCCGACGACTTGGATTTCACGGCCACCGCCGTCCCCCGCGAGAATCTCTGGTTCATCGAGACGCCCCAGGTTTTCCGGGCCGACCTCATCCGCGCCGCCTACAAGCACGTTCTCGAAAACCAACGGCCCGTGACCGACGAAACTTCCGCGCTCGAACTGATTGGCGTAAAAACGAAACTCATCGCCTCGACCTCGCCGAATCCGAAGATCACCACTCCGGCGGATCTCGTCGGCGCGAAGTTTTTGGGTTGAGAGCGGCGGGAGGAGCGCCATCTTTGCGGCATGGAGCGCGTTGCTTGCGGAATAAGGAAAGTGCCGGGACTGGAGGGCGTGGAGGCCGTCGATGTCGCGCGTGGGCTGCGATGGCTCGGCGAGCTGGTATTTTTCGATACGGCGGGAAACGTGCCGTCAAAGGCGGGCCGCGCGCTTTCCGTAATCGCGGCGGCACCGGCGGCGATGCACCGGGGATCGGTTTTCTCCGAAGCAGATCTAACAGGACTACGCGCCGCGCTCACAGCGAATCCTGCGGGCGGCGGAGATCATGGCTTTCCCACAGGAGGGCTCTGCGGTTGGGTGGATTACGAAGGGGATTTCGTGTTCGGAGAATACCGCGACATGCTCGTGAAGGACGAGGAAAGCGGCGAGTGGTGGGAGCGCGGAAACCTTTCCTCGCAGATACGTGACAGCGGAAACGAGCGGGTCGAAATCGGTGATTTCACGGCGCAGATGGGGCGCGGAAACTTTCTAGAAGCCGTGCGCCGGGCGAAGGAATGGATTGCAGCCGGCGATATCTATCAGGTGAACCTCGCGCAGGGATTTTCCGCGGAGGTGAGCGGCGGCTCGCTCTTCGGACTTTACGAAATCCTGCGGCAGGCCAGCCCCGCGCCGATGGGGGCGTGGCTGGGACTGGACGGGAAAGAAGTGCTCTGCACCTCGCCGGAGCTGTTCCTGAAAATTTCGGGAAATGTGGTGGAGACGCGGCCCATCAAGGGCACCAGGCCGCGCTTCCGCGATGTGGACGAGGACAGGCGCTCGGCGGTGGAGCTACAGACTTCGGAAAAGGAAGTCGCGGAGCTGGTGATGATCACCGATTTGCTCCGCAACGACCTCGGGCAGGTCTGCGAATTCGGTAGCGTGGAGGTCAGCGGGATGTTGCAGCTTGAGAGCCTCGCGCAGGTGCATCACCTTGTTTCCACGGTGAAAGGAACTTTACGCGATGGCCTGGATGCGGTCGGCTCACTGGCCGCGTGCTTCCCCGGCGGCAGCATCACCGGTGCTCCGAAAAAACGCGCGAAGGAGATCATCGCGGACCTGGAAACAACGCCGCGCGGGATCTACTGCGGCGCGATCGGCTGGCTCGGCTTCAACGGCGAGAGCCAGTTCAACATCGCGATCCGCACCCTCGTCCGCGAGGGCGGGACACTCAGCTACCACGTCGGCGCGGGCATCGTCGCGGACTCCATCCCGGAGCACGAATATGAGGAAACCATGCACAAGGGCGAGGGCATCAGGCTGGGGATCGGAAATTTTAAACTTCAAACTTTAAACCCTAAGGAAGAGTTGGCGGATTTTGGTCCCTAAGGTTTTTTGGAGCCGTGGCGTTGACCCTTTGTCATGGCACGCCACAAAACCATCCTCACCGAACCCGAGTCCGAACCGCAGCTCGATATCTCCTCGCTCATCGATGTCTGCTTTCTCCTGCTGTAAACGTGATGCTGGCCGTTACGCCAGCTCCGCCGCGTGGAATTCCTGCCAGTCGTCGAGGTTGTTCAGGTTGATCGCATCGGTGGGCTTGCCGTCGGGGAGACCGGCGGCGGAAAGGATGGACTGACGGGTCGCATCGGTATGCTGGTAGCCGGTGATCGCGGCATTCAGCTCGGCGACAGATGCGGCATTGAGGTTCGTCGCGCTCTCGGCGATGAATTTCTCGAACTGCACGTAGGTCGGCTTGCTCGCGGAAACGAAAGTGACCAGCGCGTCGCGATCCACGCCGAGGGCGTCGAGGGTCATCATGTCGTAGCCGGGGCCGCAGTTCGCATATCCGTCGGCGAGCTTGCCAACCGCGCCGAGGCACATTTTCTGCCAAAGGCGGGGAAGATGAAGGACTCCAAGTGGGCCTGCGGTTCCGGAAGAGATGGTGGGGATGATTTGATTGCTCATGGTGCGCGGAAACTAGCGTTCAACTCGAACCATTCAACCTCCAAAAATGAGGAACGGCTGAGGTAATCATGATTGAGGTTTAAAGTTTAAATTTTAAGGTTTGCGGCCATTCCTCGCCTGCGCTTTTCTCTCGCTCCCATGTCCTCACTTCCCACCGCTGACCTCCTGGCGCTTGACACGGACGGCTTCCAGAGCCGCCTGTCAAAACTCAGGAGGTATCTTTGACGTTCCCGCCTTAGAGATTAAAATCCAGACCCTGGAGGAAGCGATGGGTGCCCCAAATTTCTGGGATGACGCCGATAAAGCCCGCACCGTCTCGGAGGATGCGGCCGGGATGAAAAAGAAACTCGAGGCGTTCTTCGCCCTCGAATCCCGTAGCAAGGACGTGATCGAAGGCGTTGCGCTGGCGAAAGAATTCGACGACGAGGAGCTGGCCCGCGAGGCCATCAACGGCGCGGCAAGACTTGAAAAGGACATCCGCGCATTCGAACTCCTCACACTCCTCAACCGGCCCAATGACAATGCCAACTGCTACCTCGTCATTCAGGCGGGAGCCGGCGGCACCGAGGCCTGCGACTGGGCGCAAATGCTTCACCGCATGTACACCCGCTGGGCGGAAAGCAAGGGATACCGCGTGGAAACCCTGGACTGGGAAGACGGCGATGGGGCCGGCCTGCGCTCATCCACGGTCAAAATCACCGGCGAAAACGCCTTCGGTTTCCTCAAGAACGAACGCGGCGTCCACCGCCTCGTCCGCATCTCCCCTTTCGACTCCGCAGGGAAACGCCACACCTCCTTCGCCTCCATCGACGCCACCCCCGAGGTCGATGACAAAATCCGGATCGAGATCGCTGACAAGGATGTCGAGATCAGCACCATGCGCTCCGGCGGCAAGGGCGGCCAAAACGTGAACAAGGTCGAGACCGGCGTATTGCTGCGCCACCTCCCCACCGGCATCCTCATCAAATCCACTGCCTCCCGCACCCAGGGCGCGAACAAGGAACTCGCCTACCAGATCCTCAAAGCGAAACTTTTCCAGATCGAGGAAGATAAACGCGCCGCCGAAGCCGAGGCCGCTTACGGGGAAAAAAGCGACGTCTCATGGGGCAGCCAGATCCGCTCCTACGTGTTCCAACCCTACCAGAAAGTCCTCGACCTCCGCACCGGTGAGGAAAGCGGCAATATCCAAGACGTCATGGACGGCGACATCGACGCCTTCATCGAGGCCAAACTGCGCGGAAAAGTCCGCGTCAAGGGCGCGAAGGACGACGAGGATTGATCGTGGTATCCGTGGCGGCGGATGGCATCCGCCATGCCGAACCTCAAATTCTCTGCTAGGTTCACGGGTTCTGTTTGGCAGGGCGGATGCAATCCGCCGCCACGGTTCTTCGCACTCCCCTCTCTGTTTCCGGCACCATTCCCCATGCCACCGCCTTCTTGGCGTAGTCATGGAATGTTTGCCAAAAGTCCGTACGTGAAATGTGGGGTTGGGCACGCATCGCTCCGTCTCTTCAGGGCTCCAGCTCCACCGCTGAAGATAGCCCTGACCTCCCGCCTTGACAGCACCGGGCGGAATCCATGATGCTCCAGAGGTTAAAACCCATCTTGTGAAAGCCACCTTATACATCCCTCCCGTCGCCGCACTCGCCATTGCCGGAACCTGGCTTGCCATCCAGCACCAGTCGATTTCCACCCTGGAGCAGCAAAGCGCCTCCTTGCGTAAAGCCA
>CAMBTF010000198.1 GCA_945870545.1 Akkermansia muciniphila | reverse complement strand
AATTGACCTTGCGGCCAACATCTTTGACATCGATGTGGATGAATTGGAGTCGAAACTTATGGCGCAACCTGCGATTGCCGCCGCCCGGGTGGAGCGCAACCTGCCAGGCACACTGGATTTCCGCCTCACAACGCGTAAGCCCGCGGCATGGATTGCCTGTCCGGAGGAGGGTTTCCCCGCGACACGCAGCATCGGCTCGCTACTGGTGGATCAGGAGGGTTTCACCTACCACTGCCCAGGGCGACAGGTGGATGTGAACCAATCACTGCCCATACTTTTCCTTTCCAAAAACGAGGATCACCCGATTCGTGCCGGGAAAACCCTCGATCATCCGCAATACACCGAAACCCTGCGGCTTCTGAAGTCGGTGGTTTCCCAGTCGCCGGGCGAGTTGCGCGCGGTTGACACCATCTCGCAGGCGAACGCCTGGTCCCTCAACCTTGTGACACGCAGCGGCACGACAGCGACCTTCGGCCTGGGAGATCATGCCCGGCAGCTTGGATACCTCGGTCGCGCTCTCGAACATGCGCGGCGGAAAGGTTACGAAATCGGGACGATCAACTTAATCCCGAGGCGAAATATCCCCATCACACTTAGCACCGATACATCTCCGCCGCGCGCTATCCCGGTTTCCGAGGAAGCGCTGGAGGATACTCCCGCACGCGGCCAAGCCGACGATCTCCGAACCCTCCTAAACCGCAACTGACACCCCATGGCACGCCGCACGAAAATTCATGTCGGATTGGAAATCGGCACCAGCAAGACCTGTATCGTCGTCGGCGAGGTGAAGCCGGATAGCGCGGTGAAGATCCTCGGAATCGGCGTGACGAAATCAGCCGGCGTACGCAAGGGGGGGATCTCCGATTTTGTGCAGGCCCGCGCATGCCTGAAGGATGCGCTGGCGAAAGCCGAGGACGCGAGCGATGTGGAGATCGGATCCGTGTATCTCTCGGTGACAGGCTCCCACATGCAGGGTGTGAACAACCGCGGCACCTTCCGCCTGCCGGACAACCAGCCAAACATCCTTCCGGAGCACCTTGAGGAGGTCTGCAACATCGCCCGCGATGTGCACTACCCGCAAGATCATGTCTGCCTTCACACGATCATACGGAAGTATCTCGTCGACGGCCTAGAGCAATCCGCCTCTCCCATCGGCCTTTTTGCAAAAACCTTGGAGGCGGATTTCCACGTCGTCCACGGGATCGGTAACCGCATCCAAAACTCGATCAAGCTCGTCCGCGAATGCCCGCTGGAGGTTGACGACATCGTCTTCGCCCCGATAGCGACCGCGCAGATGGCGCTCGACCGCGAACAGCGGCTGCGCGGCGCTCTGCTCATTGACATCGGCGGTGGCACAACGGATTACGTGCTTTACCTCGACGGCGCTATCGCCGCATCGGGATGCATACCCGTCGGTGGCGACCACGTCACCAATGACATACACCTTGTCACCGGGCTCCCCTTTTCCAAGGCAGAGAAGCTCAAGATATTGGAAGGCAATGCATCGTCGGATCCTTCGCTCTCGGTCGGTTATGCGAAATTGACGGACGAAAGCGGCTTCGCCGATGTGGAGGTGAAACGCGCGATCCTCAACGAAGTGATCCGCCAGCGGCTGGAGGAAACCCTTAAGCTCGTGCACGAGCGCCTTCCGAAAGGAGCTGTGGAAAATATCGGCGCGGGTGTTTTCCTCACCGGAGGCACCAGCCTGATGAACGGATTTTCCGAACTGGCCTTCGATGTCTTCGGTCGCGATATCTACCGTCCCGAGAATTCCAGCAACCCCGACTCCGATCACCCCTCATACAGGGATCCTCGCTACGCCACGGCCATAGGCCTGATCCGCTATGCCCAGATTCTTGAGACAGAAAACACGAAGCCGCCCGGCTGCCTCGGAAAGCTATTCCGCCTTTTCTGGCCGTTTGGCCGCTAACCCACGACCCCGCAACGAGATATGATTTCCTACTCACGCGACTCCCGCGATTCACGCGACTCACACGAATCCATCCCCGCCTCTGCAGTAAAGATCATCGGCCTCGGCGGTGCCGGGGCGAACATGCTCGAACGCATCGCCCTCGACAGCATGGAAGGCGCTGAGTTGCTGGCGCTTAACACAGACATCCGCACTCTGGCATCATGCCTTGCCAAGGATAAGATCCAGCTGGGTGTGAACCTCACCAAAGGCCTTGGCACCGGCGGCGATCCAGAACTCGGCCAGCAGGCGATGCTGGAGGCGGAAAACGCAGTCCGCGCCGCCCTTGTGGGGCAGCGCATCGTCTTTCTTTGCGCAGGGCTTGGTGGAGGGACCGGATCCGGCGCGGCGCCGATCGTAGCGCGCATCGCTCGCGAGGAAGGAGCGTTTGTTGTCGTCTTCGCGACCATGCCCTTTTTCTTCGAAGGCCGCCGCCGCCGCGAACAGGCGGAGACCTCGCTCAACCAGCTCACCGTCCTTTCCAACGCGCTCGTTACCTTCGACAACAACCGCATGGGCGAGCTTGTCCTAGCCAAGCAGGGCATCCATGAGGCCTTCGGCGCCGCAGACAGGATGATCTCCGAGTCAATCAAGGCGGTGATCCGCCTCGTGATCCGCCCGGGCCTCATCAATGTCGGACTGGATGACCTGATGTCTGCGCTGCGCACCACACGCTCCCGTTGCCTTTTCGGATCAGGGATCGCCGATGGCAAGGATCGCGCATCGAAAGCACTCCGCAACGCCCTTTCCAGCCCGTTGCTTGACCAAGGGGCGCTTCTCAAGGAAGCGCAGACCGTGCTCGTCCATCTCTGCGGCGGCGAGTCGCTCACTCTGTTTGAAATCGAGCTACTGATGGGCAGCCTCCAGAAGCATGTCCCGGAAACGGCGCACGTCCTTTTCGGCGCAGCGATCGATCCTGCCATGGGCGAGAATCTCTCCATCACGCTGATCAGTGCGCTGCCGGAAGACTCGCTCAGCGTCGGCGGCAGGGCTTCAACCAGCCAAATCCCGGAACCCACCGCTAACTCAGAAACGAAGGAGCCGGCTCTTCTGGTGATCGAAAACCCATTCCAGGAGATCGAACGGAATGCCGAAGCGCCCATAGCCATTGAAACCATGGCACCGAAGCAGCCGCTGGAGGAAGTATCCTCCGCTGCCGATGGATCGGAAAATCATCCAGATCCACTCGCGGAAACGATAGTGCGTTCTGGGCCGAACCCCGAGATCGGCGTTGAGACAGCCGCGCTCTTTCAGCAACCGGAGCGGGGCGAACCTTCGCAGCCCGAGCCCAAGACGCCTAAAAAAGAGGATAGGCCGTTCGCGGAGTTCACAACGACAGAACCCACCGTTGGGATCATGCCTGAACCCGATCCGCACGAGAGCGTATCCCACGACGCATTCATTTCAGGGGATCAACCAAAGCACCGCGCACCTGACAAGCCGCTCTGGGGTAAATCTGGGACACCTTCCAAGGTCGAATCCGAAGACAGCGATCCTTCCGAGAAAGACACCACACCACCTTCCCCGCCCGCCAGAAAAGCTCCCGCCACGCAACTGAAGCTCGATCCTAAATTCCCCAGCCCGCAAAGCGAACTCCCGTTCGATAGCGCACCGAAAGGCCGATTCGAAGGAGAGAATCCCAACGTTTTTGATGGCGAGGATCTGGATCTACCGCCCTTCCTGCGGAAGAAAAAATCCTGATCATACTCTGTGGCTGGGACTTTGAGTCCCAGTCCGTCCGGGGGGACATTTTGCCGCCCGTTTGTGATCAGCGCCGCCGCCACACCGTCAGCATCGAGCGCGTCCACTGGAACTTGCGCGCGGTCTCGCGGATCAGGAACGGCTCATCGGCGCGTTTCACAAGATCAAAAGCGCCGCCAAGATGCCCTTGCAGCCACGCCAGCGTATCGCCCGGCGGCCAGTTTTTGGGAGCCGTGAAGCTCTCCAGCCAGGTGCAGGGCGTGGCCAGCACCAGCTCACCGCCGGGATTCACTAGTTCGGGAAAACGATCGAGCAACCGGACGGGATCGGTAAGGCGGCAGATCAGGTTTGCCGCATGCACACGGTCGAAGGCTCCGATCTCGCTAGGCAATGCCATGGCATCACCCCGCAAAAATGACACTTTCGAGGGGTCGATGCCTGCCGGTAATTTCGCCGTGAGGCCGGTAAACAAATGCCCTTCGTCACGGCGAACGTAACCTACAGTCCCCCCCGCCCGGAGCGCATCCGCAGCATCGATGAAAGCCTGCGAGAAATCGATCCCGGTAACATGGCTGCAACTACTAGACATCTCGTAGGTGGATCTTCCGACGGCGCAACCGAGGTCAAGCCCACGCCCTGCGTTATGCTTTGAAAAATGGAGGGTGGTTCGGACGGCGAAATCGAGCGCCCGTGACATGCCTTCTGGCCATGCTACATCCGGCGGCAGGATTTCCTCCGCCGTCCCGTAATGGAACAGCAG
>CAMBTF010000197.1 GCA_945870545.1 Akkermansia muciniphila | reverse complement strand
GCGTTTTATGCGAACGGCGGGATTACCTCGCGGATCGCGTTCGTGATCCTGGCTTTCCTTTGGCTTTTCACTACGGCGATGGGCTGGCGCAAAGCCTTGCAAAGGGATTGGCACAAGCACCGCGAATGGATGATCCGCAGCTACGTCCTGACCCTTTCGGCCATCACGCTGCGGGTCTGGAAATACCTCATCGTCCTCGCGTTCGAACCGCCGCCGATGGATGTGTATCGGCTGGTCGCTTGGCTCGGTTTCGTGCCGAACGTCCTTTTCGCGGAGTGGTGGATACGGCGCGTGCGAAAATAGAAATAGCCTACGTGGCGCAATTCCCTAGATTGGAAGGCATGAAAGCACTGCGAGACATCCCGCTTCTAATACTAATATCTTCCGCCGCGTTCGGGTGGACTCCTACGCTGGAGCCTCCGGCCATGCCGCTGGATTCCTTCGTCCTGCCGGAAGGGCTGGAGATTGTCGCCTGGGCGGCTTCGCCCATGCTTTTCAACCCGACGAACATGGATGTGGATTCGCACGGACGCATCTGGGTTACGGAGGGTGTGAACTACCGTGGAAAGAAGGACAGGCGACCGGAAGGGGACAGGATTGTGATCCTCGCTGACGTGGATGGGGATGGGAAAGCCGACAAGAGTTCCGTTTTCTGGCAAAGTCCCGAATTGAACGCGCCGCTTGGGATCGCCGTGTTCGACCATGTGGTCATGGTTTCTCAGCCGCCCAACCTCCTCAAGCTAACCGATGTGAACCGCGACGGGAAATTCAGCGAGGCGGACGGTGACACCAAGGAGGTTTTTCTCACCGGCTTCAACGGCCGGAACCACGACCACTCGCTGCATTCGGTCACGGGCAGCCCGGACGGGAAATGGGTTTTCAACCAAGGCAACAACGGAGGCATGTTTACGGACAAGGCCGGCAAGACCTTCCGTTTCGGCGGCTCCTACGTGGACGAGAAGTTCTCGAAATATGTGGTCGATGTCAGGAAGATCGCCGGTGAGAAATCGGACGACGGCTTTTCCTACAAAGCGGGAGCTGCCTTCCGCATCCATCCCGACGGCACCGGCACCGAGGTTATCGGCGGAGGTTTCCGCAACTCCTACGAGCAGATCACGGACTCGTTCGGGTTCGTGTTCCAGAACGACAACGACGACCCGCCGGCCTGCCGCGTAACTCACATGATCGAGCACGGCAACGCCGGCTACTTTTCTCGCGACGGCAAGCGCGACTGGCGCGCCGACAAGCGCCCGGGTCAGGACACGCCCACCGCCCATTGGCGGCAGGATGATCCGGGCACGATGCCTTCCGGGGATGTCTATGGCGGCGGTTCGCCGACCGGCATCGGCTTCTATGAGAACGGTGCCCTGCCGGAGAGCTTCAACGGCACCCTGCTCTCCTGCGAGCCGGGCAAGAACGTGATCTTCTCCTACCAGCCAGAACTCGAGGGCGCGGGCTTCAAGCTGGAGCGGCATGATTTGGTTACGACGAATCCGGAGAAGGAATTCCGAGGCTCGGACTTTGTGGGAGGCACCCAGAAAAAAGACAACACGAAGACCGGCGGCGAGCTTCTATATCAGTTCCGGCCCTCGGACGTGACGGTAGGAGCCGACGGCGCGATCTACGTCGCCGACTGGACGGATGCGCGGGTCGGAGGGCATGAGACGAATGATGTAGCGGCATCCGGCGTGATCTACCGGATCGCCCCGAAAGGCTTCAAGCCGGTCGTTCCGAAAGTTGATTTCACGACCACGGAAGGTGCAATCGCCGCCCTGCATTCACCTGCGAACAATGTCCGTTGGTCGGGATTTCATAAACTGAAGGAGGGCGGGGAAAAGAACCTCGATGCCGTTGGAAAAATGTTGGAAAATACGAATCCCTTCATCGCCGCCCGCGCGATCTGGCTGCTTCCCTACATGGGGGACAAAGGTGCCACCAAGCTGGAGAAGATTCTCGCTGGGGGTGATGAGAGGAAGCGTCTCACCGCCTTCCGAGCCATCCGCCGCTCCGGTGGCAAGGTCGACGCCCTTCCTTACGCCAAGAAACTCGCCACCGATCCTGATCCGGCAGTCCGCGCCGAGGCGGCGATGGAGATGCGCTACCGCAGTTTCGAGGAAGCGAAGGATGTCCTCGTCGCCGTCGCCAAGGGATTCGATGGCAAGGATCGCTCCTATCTTGAGTCGTTCGGGCTGGGTGCCGGGCATCACACCGAGGAACTGTGGAAGGCTCTCAAGGAGGAGATGAAACCCGGCGCTCCCAAGGATTGGCCGGACACTTTCGCCCGTCTCACCTGGCGGCTGATGCCGAAAGCCGCTATCAGCGCACTTGCGGAGCGAGCCGGGGAACCTGCGCTTACCGAAGAGGCGAGGAAACTGGCGGTTGATTCCATCTCGTTCATCAACTCCAAGGAGTCGGCGGACGCCCTCATCCTCCTCGCAGCGGACGGGTCACCCGTTCGTGATCAGGCAAGCTGGTGGCTACGAAACCGCGCCGAAGGAGAATGGGCATCGATGAAGCTCATGCCCATCCTGAAAGAAAAAGGCATCATCCGTGAACCCGCGAAGTTAGTTGCTGTCTCCGTTCCTGAAAAGCCGAAGGAAATGAAGTTTACCGTTGCAGAAGTGCTGAAGCTGAAAGGCGATGCAACACGGGGCAAGACAGCCGCAGCTCGTTGTGTCATGTGCCACCAAGTCGAAGGAAATGGGGTGGACTACGGCCCTTCTCTCAAAGGTTTCGGAAAAAGCCAACCCGCCGAGGTCGTAGCCCGTGCCATCGTCGACCCTTCGTTCGATATCTCCCATGGTTTCGAGGGGCGGACCATACACCTGAAAAACAGCTTGCGTATCGATGGGCTGATCCTTGCCGACGGCGAAACCGTAACGATCCGTTCCACCGGAGGGACGACGCAGGCGGTGCCGAAAGGAATGATCCAGAAGCGCGAGGACATGAAGCGCTCGCTCATGCTTGGCGCCGATGAGATCGGGCTCACCGCCCAAGATGTCGCGGATATTGTCGAGTGGATGAAGACCTATTGAAAAGCCGTCATGCGGCTTTCCGAACGAGTGCGACGAGGACGCCTTGGACGATGAGCTCGCCCACGGGGATGAGATCCGGGAAACGCGGGTTCTCGGCGCGGAGGTAGGTCTTGCCTTTCTCCTGGATGAAGCGTTTCAAGGTGGTCTCGCCGTCGATGAGGGCGGCGACGATGTCATGGTTGCGAGGTTCACGGCGTTCGAGGACGACGGTATCACCATCGCAGATGTGGGCGTCGATCATCGAGTCGCCACGGACTTTCAGGGCGAAGGTATCCCGCTTGCGAGTAACCCCAAGGGAAGCGACATCGATGGAAAGGCAACCTTCCTGTTCCTGCTGCTGATCCTCCCCGAAACCGGCGGCAATGCGTCCGTAAACCGGGATGTCGCAGATTTCGGCGCGATCAAGATCCTCGGGGAAAACGACGGCGCGTGCTTTGCCGGGCAGGCGCTGGATCACGCCTTTTTTCTCAAGGGCCCTGAGATGGCTCATTGCCGCCGTTTGGCTGGCGAAGCCAAAGTAATGCTGGATCTCGCGCGTCGAAGGCATGATGCCGGTTTCGCGCTGCGATTTGCGGAGGTAGTCGAGGATCTCGATCTGACGTGTTGTTAGATTGTGTGCCATGGTTCGGTGAACAGTGTTCTTGAGAACAAATTCACCGATGTCCGCACCGGAGTAAAGAAACTTTTTCAGCGAGGCTCACGCGCACCATCGGATTGTGAAGCGGAATTTTTGCGGGTGCCATGAAAGTGCTTGCGTTGGCGCGGACGTTGGATCAGTTTCCCCGCCCCGTCACGGGACGTAGCTCAGCCTGGTAGAGCGCCTGCTTTGGGAGCAGGATGTCGTCAGTTCGAATCTGGCCGTCCCGACCACTTTCTCGGGTTCACGTCGCGGCCGAGAGTTTCAGGATGCCGACGTAAGGTAGGTTCCGATACTTGCCTTTGTAGTCGAGGCCGTAGCCGACGACGAATTCGTCGCCGATCGCGAAGCCGACGTAATCGGCCTCCACCTCCTCGGCGCGTTTCTTATCCTTGGCGAGAAGCACGCCGGTGTGGACGGCGGCGGCTCCCTCTTCCTTGAGGCGCTGGGCGACGGCGGCGAGTGTGCGGCCGGTGTCGAGGATATCATCTAACAGGAGGACGTGCATTCCCTTCACCTCCGGGAAATGCCGGTCTAGGAAATCGACCTTGCCGGAGCTTTCGAGGCCGCCGTGGTAGCTGGCGACGTTGAGGCACTCGATGGACAGCTCGCGCGGGATCCGGCGGAGAAGATCCGCGGCGAAGACGAGCGCGCCTTTCAGCAGGATGATGACGACGATGGGGCCGGCGGGGAAATCGCGCTCGATCTCCTTCGCCATGCTGTCGAGGCGGCGCTCGATGATTTCCTCGTCAACAAGGATGCGCTCGATGTCGTTTTTCATGGGGGGAGAATGGGTGATCGGCGCGGGATTCGCCAAGGGGGAAAAGC
>CAMBTF010000196.1 GCA_945870545.1 Akkermansia muciniphila | reverse complement strand
CATCGAATAGACCAGCGTGGGCAGCGTATCGGAGCCGGGGCCCTTGACGAAAAAGGTGACCACGTAGTCGTCGATGGATAGGGTGAAGGCGAGCAGCCCGCCTGCCAGGATGCCGGGAAAAAGGATGGGCAGGGTGATTTTCCGGAATGCCTGGAAACGTGTCGCGCCCAGGTCGCGGGCGGCCTCGACGATGTTCGGATCGAAATCCTGCAAGCGCGCCAGTACGACCAGCGTGACATAGCTGAGGCAGAACGTGATGTGCGCGATGGTGACTGTGGCGAGCGAGAGGCTGACACCCGCCGCGATGAAAAGCAGCAGCAGTGACATGCCCATGAGGATGTCGGGAAGGACAAGCGGGACGTTCACCATTACCCGGTGTGCGTCCTGCAGGCGGGACTTGTAGCGGTGCAGGGCGAAGGCGGCGCAGGTGCCCAGCAGCATGGACGCGGAGGCGGCGATGACTGCGACCTTGAGGGAATTGACGAGCGCGGCGAGGATGTCGTCCCGCTCGAACAGACGCGAATACCATTTCAGCGTGAAGCCTTTCCACTCCGGGCTGAAACGGGAGGAATTGAACGACTTGGCCACCAGCGCCGCGATGGGCAGGTAGAAAAAGGCAAGTACGATGCACGTAGTAACCAATGGGATGCGGGAAGGTTTCATGCGGCCTTCTCCTTTCTCCTGAGAAGCATCGGGGCGAGGACGAGCAGGGTCAGTGCGCAGGACAGGGCGGCGGCCTGCGGGAGATTGCGGTCGTTAAAATTCCGCTGCGCGATTTTGTTGCCGAGCATCTGGCTGTCCGTGCCGCCCACCATGTCCGGGATCACGAAGGAACCGAGCATGGGGATGAAGACGATGAGGATGGCGGTGATGAGGCCTTGGCTTATGCCCGGTAGGAACACGGAGCGGAAAGCGCGGAACGGCTTCGCGCCGAGATCGCGCGCGGCGTCCAGCAGCGCGAAATCGAATTTCTCCGCCGCCGCGAAGATCGGCAGGATCGCGAAGGGTAGGTAGGTATAGACGCTGACGATGATGACGGCCGCGGAGTTCCCTAACAGCCGGTCGGAATCCCCGAGCAAGCCGATGGAGCGGAGCCCATTGGCGATCGCGCCCTCCGCGTGGAGGATCTGCTGCCATGAGAACACGCGGATCACGAAGTTCGTCCAGAATGGGATGATGATCAGGATTAGAATACGCGAACGCCACTTCGGCGGCAGCTTCGCGAGGTGCCACGCCACCGGTAGCGCCAGAGCAAGGCACAGGGCGGTGGTGACGAAGCTGATGGTCACCGTTCGCAACAGCAGGCTCGGATAGATGGGATCCTTCAGCGAACGGATCGCCTCCACGCTCCAGCCCTCGCCAATACCACCTGCGGGAAGCGCCGGGCGGAAAGCGATGGCGAAAATGATCGCCACCGGAACAAACACGAACAGCGCCAGCCAGAGAAAGCTGGGCGCCGTTGCAAGGAGTTCCGGTTTGCGGGATTTCATTCCTCGTCCGGGAGTGTGAGCAGGGATTCGTCTTCCTCGCGGTATTGTTCCAGCAGGTAGCCGTCGTTGGCGTGCCAGCGGAGGTGGATGGTGTCGCCCCATTTCAGCGGGGTATCGTCGAGCTGGTAGGTGCGGTGCTGGGTTTCCGCGCAGAGGCGCCAGCCGCCGCAGCGCACCCAGAGCCGCGTGTGGGAGCCGAAATAGATGATGTCTTCGATCACGCCGGGGACGCTGTTCTCGTTTTCCCGCAGCTCGGGCTTTCCGCGCGAAACGATGATTTTCTCCGGGCGCAGCGAGAGGTGGACGAGGTCGCCGGGGCTGGTGGGCTTGTCGTTGTCGATGGTGATCTCGCCGATGCCTTCGATGGCGCATCTCGAGAAACGCTCGCCGATGCGGGAGGTGATTTTTCCGTCGAGGAAATTCGTATCCCCGATGAACGCGGCGACGAACGAAGTACGGGGAGCCTCGTAGATCTCGGCGGGCTTGCCGGTCTGCTCGACCACGCCCTTGTTCATCACCGCGATGCGGTCGGAGATCGACATGGCCTCGCCCTGGTCATGGGTGACGTAGATGAAGGTGATGCCGACCTCGTCGTGGATCGCGTCGAGCTCCACGAGCAGTCGCTGGCGGAGCTTGAGGTCGAGGGCGGCGAGCGGCTCGTCGAGGAGCAGGACTTTCGGCTTGTTCACCAGCGCGCGGGCGATGGCGACGCGCTGTTTCTGCCCGCCGGAGAGCTGGGTGGGCTTTTTGTCGGCGTGGGCGGTGAGATCGACAAGCTCCAGCATGCGCTCGACTTCGCTGCGGATCTCGGCGGGGGATCGTTTCGAAAGCTTCGGCCCGAAAGCGATATTTTCGCGGATCGTGAGGTGGGGGAAAAGGGCGTAGGACTGGAAGACGGTGTTGACCGGGCGCTGGTCGGGGGGGAGGCGGGTGATATCGACCCCATCGAGGAAAATGTGGCCCTCGTCCGGAATATCGAACCCGGCCGCCATGCGCAGGAGCGTGGTTTTTCCGCAACCCGACGGCCCGAGCAGGGAGAACACCTCGCCTTTCTCGATTTCCAGCGACACGCGGTCCACTGCGGTGAAGGAGCCGAAGCGACGGGTGACGTTCTCGAAGCGGAGGTGGCCGGGCATGGACGTGGCCGATTCAAGCGGTGGCGGGTGGTGCTTGTCGATGTTGGAATGGGCGGTGTAGGCCTTGGACTGCTACAGCCTGCTGTAGCTTTCCGCGAGACAGCCTGCTGTCAGCGGTGGAGGACTGGGTGAGTGCAAGCCTTGCCGTGCCAATGCCGTCCGGTCGGCAGCAGGCTGCTAGACCGAAAGCGGCAGCAGGCTTCCGCAGTCCACGGCTGCTGCGGAAAGAGAGTGGACGCTTGCCCGTGCGGAAAATACGGTGACGCTGCGTGGAGATGACAGCGGCATTGGAGGATTTCTTGGCGGAGGGCGCCTGGGTGGAGCGGTTCGATGAGGAGCTGCGGGCTCTCGGCGCGCGGCTGGTGCCGAAGGTGAAAGGCCTGCGGCTGGATGGTGAGGCGGAAATTTCCGCGAAGGCGGATGTGCTCGGCGAGGAGGTGGAGGCTGCGTTCTGGGATGCGGGCGGCGGGATCGCATTCGAGACAAGCTGCACCTGTGGCGCGGGGGCTTTCTGTGAGCACGGCTTTGCGGTGCTGGGAAAGATGGCGAAGGAAAAGCGGCTTGCGCGGCTTTTCGGAAGGACGCCCGCCGAGGCGGTTTCCATTGAGATTGGGAGGGTGGGTGAGGGGGAGAGGGGGAGAGGGGGGGATGCCACTGAGGCGGTGTTCGAGCTGGCGGTGCGCAAGGGCGAGGTGGATCGCGCGACGAAACTTTTGCTCCAATCTCTCGGCGAGAAGGATCCGCACGAATGGATTTTCGGCGAGGCTTTCGTAAACTACGGTGATCGCCGTACATCGCTGGCCGATGCCGGCGAGGGCAGTAAGACCCCGGCGGAAATGCGGGCGATCCGCCAGCTCCGCGATACGGGGCTTTCCTCGATGATGTCGAACCCCGCATGGCGTTTCCTGCTCAGCATGAAATCGCGCTCGGTATCCGCCGAGGAAGGTCAGGACAAATGGTTTCCCGATCCCGGGCGCATGCCGGTGGATGCGTTCTGGCATGAGTTCCGTGGCGAGAAAGTGGCGGAGCTGGAGGCGCTGGGATGGCGCATCTCTTTCGGCGAAGGCGTCGGCCATCAGGTGCACGAGGCGGATCCGGGGAAATGGGAGACGAAACTTTCTGCGGAAGAATATGACGGCGATTTCTCCGACGGCGGATGGTTCAGTTTATCCGTAGGCTTCGATGTGGACGGTGTGCGCCACGATCTCATGCCGATTCTCGCGGGTTTGCTAAAACAGGATTTCCTCGAGGAAACGCTGGATAGACCGGACGGCGGCTACGTCTATGCTCCGCTGAAAAACGGCGATGCCCTGAAGCTGCCCATCGGCCGCGTGCGGCGCATCCTGCGGCATCTCTCCGCGCTGGTGGATCCAAAATTTTTCGGGAAAGCCCGCGTCCACGCCCTCGACGCCGCCGCGCTGGCGGGACTGGAGGGCTTGGGGATCGATACGCCGAAAGGCCTGGAGAAACTCAAGAAGCGGCTGGAGAATTTCTCCAAGGTCGAGGAACTCGACGAGCCGCCGGAGCTGCGCGCCACGCTGCGCGATTACCAGAAGGACGGCTTCCGCTGGATGCAGTTTCTCGCCCGCCACGGACTCCATGGCATCCTGGCTGATGACATGGGCCTCGGGAAAACCCTCCAGACCCTAGCCCACCTTATGGCCGAGAAAGCCAGCGGCCGCAGCGGCGGGAGACCGTCGCTCGTCATCGCGCCGACCTCCGTGGTGCCGAACTGGCGGGCGGAGGCCATCAAGTTCGCTCCCGGCCTGCGGGTGCTGGTGCTCAATGGCGCGGATCGCAGGAAATATTTCCGCTCCATCCCGCACGCGGATCTCGTCATTACGTCCTTTGCGCTGCTGCAGCGGGACATCGAGAAACTACTAGGCTTCCAGTACCACATCATGGTGCTCGACGA
>CAMBTF010000195.1 GCA_945870545.1 Akkermansia muciniphila | reverse complement strand
TGTGCCGGAATAAACAGGCCGAGGGCGGCGGCGAGGAGCGGGAGAATTCTTGGGCTGTTCATCTAGTTTTAGGACATAACGACTATCCCTAAGGTCTCGCCGAAGTAAATGATTTTCCGTGACGGTTTGTGGCTTGCACGTTGGCATGGGGATTGACAGGGTTTGCAACCATGAAGAAATCCTCTCAACTGCGCACCTACCTGACCGCTCTACTATTTTTGCTTTTTGCCAGCGGGTTCGCCATGGCCCAGGCATCACCAGCACAGACGCTGCCGGAGAAGTCACTCGACCAGAAGATCGATGAATGGTTTGGAAAAGTGACCGGGCCTTTCGTGAACATGATCTTCTACCCGATCGCCACGGAGATCGACGCGGAGAAGGTTGCCAAAATGCCGGAAAACCTGACACTGTCAGCACCGGGATCGGCGGACATGTGGTATTACCGTGCGGATGATCAAAGCGTTTGGCAGCGGTTACATGTTACGAAGGTAGGGGGTGGCCTTTATTGCGCCGAGCTTGGGATGGCGGAGAAGCCCGACGGTTCGACGAAACCTTTCTCCGGTCAATGGACACCCGCGAAGCTAAAATCATTTCTTGTGATTTTCTGGCTGGCCGCCGCCGGGGTGATCCTCACGCTTGTATTCAAGTTCATTAATATCCGCGCCTTCGGCCTCGCGATGCGCACGGTGCGCGGAAAATACAGTCTGGCGAGTGATCCGGGTTCGGTGACTCACTTTCAGGCCTTGTCTGCGGCGGTCTCCGGGACAGTCGGATTGGGCAACATCGCGGGTGTGGCGATCGGCATTCACAGCGGCGGGCCGGGCGTGGCGTTCTGGCTTTTCCTGAGCGGCTTTCTGGGAATGTCCACGAAATTCGCGGAGTGCACCCTGGGTGTGAAATACCGTATTTTCGATACGGAAGGGAATGTTCACGGCGGCCCCATGTATTACCTGCGCCGCGGCTTGCACGAGCGGGGAATGAAGTCCTTAGGTATGGTGCTGGCGTTCTTTTTCGCGATCTTCTGCGTCTTCGCTTCCTTTGGCGGCGGTAACATTTTCCAAGTGAATCAAGTCACCTCGCAGTTGATCAATATCACCGGTGGCGAAAATTCGTTCTTTTATGCAAACCAATGGGTTTTCGGACTGATCATGGCACTGATGACCGCGCTGGTGATTATCGGGGGAATCAAAGGCATCGCCAAGGTGACAGACAAGCTGGTTCCGGTGATGTGTATCACCTATGTGGCAAGCTGTATCCTAGTTCTGGTGGTCAATGCGTCGCATATCCTCCCCGCGCTACAAATGATCATCACGGAGGCTTTCAACCCGCGAGCGGCGATCACCGGCGGCCTAGTGGCCGCGTTCATCTGGGGTATGCGCCGCGCCACATTCTCAAACGAGGCGGGAATCGGATCCGCTCCCATCGCGCACGCGGCTGCAAAAACCCGGCGGCCTGCTTCAGAAGGCGTGGTCGCCCTGTTGGAGCCTTTTCTCGATACCGTCGTCATTTGCACGATGACCGCCCTAGTGCTGTGCGTGACGATGGACTTCGAGGGCGATTCCGCAAACTACGTCATCAACGGCCATGCCTATGTGCTCGGCACGTCCGGCACGGGCTTCAAGGAAGGCATTGCGATGACTTCGGCGGCGTTCGAGACAATCAACACGAACTTCAAATACGTGCTGTTCCTGTGCGTATTCCTGTTCGCGTTCTCGACGCTGATCACCTGGAGTTATTACGGCCTACAGGCATGGCAATACCTGTTCGGGAAAAAGGCTGTTACCGCATGGATCTACAAGGTCATTTTCTGCCTGATCATCATCGTCGGCTCGGCGGCATCGATGGCGAACGCCACGGATTTCTCCGACGCGTCCTTGTTCGCGATGAGTATTCCCAACCTGATCGGCGTTTACCTGCTCCTGCCTGTCGTGCGTTCCGAACTCGCCCGTTTTGTGGCGTTTTCCAAACGCGTGGATGCCGGAGCTTCCGTCGAGGAAGCGGACGCGGTGGATCGTGGTCATCATTCTTAACCGGAGATGGCGCGCGAATACAAATTGCAGCGGGCGAAGTCCGTTTCCGCCTCCGGCATCGACTACGCGGCGGCCCTCAACGAGGAGCAGTTCCGTGCGGTGACATCGCCACCGGGAAAAGCTCTCGTCATCGCGGGAGCGGGCTCCGGTAAAACCCGGACGCTGACCTACCGGGTCTCGTGGCTGCTCGACCAAGGACAATCGGCCCACGAGATCCTGCTGCTCACTTTCACGAACAAGGCCGCGCGGGAAATGGTCGAGCGGGTGCGCTCGCTAGTGCCGGGCGATGTCTCGGATCTTTGGGCGGGCACTTTCCACTCGATTTGCAACCGCATCCTGCGCCGCCACGCGGACGAGATCGGTTTCACAAAATCCTTCTCCATCCTCGATAGGGACGACCAGAAATCACTGATGAAGGCTGTCGTGGAAATGTGCGACATCGATACGAAACAGCGCCGCTTCCCCAAGCCCGACGTGCTCATCTCCATGTTCAGCCTGATGGCGAACACGAACATCACGCTCGAAAAACTGCTGCACGAAAAATACCCCTATTTCCTCGATTGGCAGGACGAGCTGGAGAAGGTGCGCGCCGCCTACTCAAAAAAGAAACGCGATACAAACTCGCTAGATTTTGACGATATGCTGAGCCTCACGGTGGAGCTTTTCCGCGAACATCCGGCAGCCCTCGCGATCTACCGCAAGCGCTTCCGCCACATCCTGGTGGACGAGTATCAGGACACGAACTCCGTCCAGAGCGAGTTGATCGATCTCCTCGCGGGCGAGAACAACAGCCTGATGGCCGTCGGCGACGATTCGCAATCCATCTACTCGTGGCGCGGCGCGGAGGTGGATCACATCCTGAATTTCCAGAAACGCTACACGGACTCCAAGGTCTTCACCATCGAGACAAATTACCGCAGCGTGCCGGAAATTCTCGATCTCTCGAACGCCGCGATCTCGGCGAACAAGATGCGCTTTGAGAAAAATCTCCGTTCATCCCGCGCGGAGGTCGGCGCGAAACCGGCGCTGGTGGCGCTGGAGGATCCATACATGCAGGCGGGCTTCGTCGCGCAGCGGATGCTGGAACTGCGTGAAGAGGGGATCGAGCTTTCGGAAATGGCGGTGCTTTACCGCGCTCATTTCCAGAGTCTGGAAATCCAGATGGAGCTGACCCGGCGCGGCATCCCGTTCTCGATCACCAGCGGGCTGAGGTTTTTCGAACAGGCACACATCAAGGATGTCGCCGCGTTCCTGCGTTTCGTGACGAACCGCAAGGACGAGGTCAGCTTCAAGCGCATGATCCAGATGCTGCCTGGCTGCGGCCCGGGAGCTGCGGAGAAACTCTGGCAAAAATGGCTGCGCGATCCTGTTTCCGAAAACCCCGAGCCGCCCAATAAGTGGTCGGACATCCTGCTCGGCTATCCCGTTCCGAAAAAGGCCGCGAAGCACTGGCAGCAGTTCTGCTACACGCTCGACGAACTGAGCCCCGGCGGCGTGTTCGCGTCGCCCTCCGAAATGATCTTCAGCGTGCTGGAGGGAGTTTACGACGATTACCTCAAGGAGAGCTTCGAGAACTACGAAGCCCGCCGCGCGGATATCGAGCAGCTCATCCAATACGGCGGCAACTTCGAGGATGTGTTAGAATTTCTCTCCCAGCTCTCCCTGATGAGCACCACCGACGGCGAACCGACCGGCGACAAGGCGGAGCAAGACGATGACAAGGTCACTCTCTCCTCCATCCACCAAGCGAAAGGCCTGGAGTGGAAGGCTGTGTTCCTGATCTGGCTGGTGGACGGCCAGTTCCCCAATGGCCGCATCCTGGAGGCCGATGACGAGGCGGCCTTCGAGGAGGAAAGGCGCCTGTTCTACGTCGCCCTAACTAGAGCGAAGGACGAGCTCTACCTCACCTACCCCATGCTCAACCCGAAAAGCTACACCGGCGACATCCTCTGCCGGCCTTCAAGATTCCTCGACGATTTCCCGAAGGAATTGGTGGAGACGTGGAACGTGGGGAACGAGTGGATCTCGGATGACGATCCGTTCTGAGGCACACCATTCCATGGAGCCCGATCTTGGACGGCCGCATCATCCCGAAAACCGGAATTGAACCACGGATGAACACGGATGGACACGGATTATGAAAGAGTTATGGAAACGTTTTCAAACCTGTTTGGTGTATTCTTAAATCCATGAAAATCCGTGTAATTTGAGGAAGGATGAGTCGTGCCGAATGTCCAAGTGATTGTAAATTGAGAACCTAATCTCTTATTTTCAAATCCCCAATTTCCCTTCAAGGATAACCGTTGGGTGCTGCCGGATGAGGTTTCTGGCACAGTGCGCATCGTGGTCAAGTGACGCCGAAGGGTGTGACGCCGAAGGGTGACACCTCCGTCACGTCAGCATCCTCGTTCGTATCACCCGGATGGGCATAGTTGGCATGTCTTTGGAAGGAAATCCCGCGCCTTGCATGCTTTTTAGAAAAAATGGTGAAAGGCGCGCGCGGCTCTTTCCGTAA